>NZ_VCDN01000183.1:0-5175 GCF_033949405.1 Xenorhabdus santafensis
TGAGCCCCTGCCCGTCAAAGCGCGCGATGACAGCCCGAGCGGAACAGGCAACACGCTCGGTAAAATCGTCGGGCAGGCACCACAGGGGGCGAATCCGCCACATGAGGCGAATGCCGCGGTGATACCGGAAACCGAGCAAGAAAAGGGATTTTTTGATAAGGCCGGGGACTGGTGGGATGAGACCAAAAAGGACGTCAAAAAATGGGGGGAAGAAGCCGGCGAAAAACTGGAGGCGGCCTGGGATAATCCGGGCAAGGCCGCCATAGGCGCAGCCAAAGGGATGTGGAATACGGTGCCTGATGTGGGAGAATTCGTCTTTCGCGGGGTTGCCGGCATGCCGGCGACCATGATATCCGCATCGGGTACGGCATTAAAATACGTGGGGGCTGACACGATAGGTGATGCTGCCCTTGCCACGGCGGATACGTTAAACAAAGGGATCGACAAGGCGGTGGAGCTGAGCCATGTGGATGCCATCCGCTTCGACATCACGGATAAAGCGGAGCAAGGCGGGGCATTGATTTCTGACTTCGCCAGCGCAGCGACGGGAATAGGGGGAATAGCCAAAACTGCGGCCAAAAAAGGGGCAAAAGCAGGTGCTAAAATCAAAGAAAAACCCCACGGCACACCGGAAGTCAAACCCAAAAAAGAACAACCGAAGGATGATGCTACCCCCTCCAACAAAAAAGACGGCAACGACAATGGCCTCAGTACCAAAGAGGGCGACCCGGTTGATATGGCCACCGGCGATTTCCTGCAAGTCTGGCCAGTACTGGCAATACCGGGGTTGTTGCCGATAAACCTCAATAGAACCTACCGCTCCACCGCTGATTTGCACGGCCTGTTCGGCCCCAAATGGGCGGATGACTGGTCACTGCAATTGGTTATCGGTCAGGGAGAAGTCCACTACACCCACACTGACGGTGTCGTCTACGACTTTGCTACGCCGGATAACAAGGTCTTGTCCCGTAACCGTCATCTACCCCATTGCCTGCTGACCGGTGAACTAACGGACAAGTTATGCCTGACTGACCGCCGTAGCCAGTTGACCTATCATTTCAGCGTGATTTCAGGCCGCACACGGAAACTGTCCGCCATTACTGACCGACGTCAGAACCGGATTGATTTTAGCTACGATAAACACGCCCGGTTGGTGGCCGTCACCCGCAATGACGGCCTGCGGTTAAACCTGCATTATCGAGACGGGCAACTTCACACACTCGATATGCAGGAAACTCGTGGAGAGCAATCCACCGAGCAGCGTCTGCTCACCTGCCACTATGACCCACGAGGGTATCTGAACGAGTGTGACGCCTTCCAGCACAACCATTTGTGGCATGAGTACGATGCACAGGGGCGGATGACTCGCTGGCATGACACCGACCAGACTGACCTGACGATAACCTACGACGAACGTGGTCGGGTACTCAGCACCACTTCCCCCAGCGGCTACTGGCATGACCGTTTCCGCTACGATGATAATGCCCGCATTACTACCTATCTGGATGGCGAAGGGGGCGAAACCCGCTACCATTACGACCCGAACGGGCTGGTGATACGGGAAGTCGATCCGTTGGGACGCATTACCCGCCGCCAGTGGCGGGGCAGCCTGCTGATGTGGGAAAGTGACCCTGCGGGTCAGATGACCGCCTTTGATTACAACCCTGATGGTGCGCTGACCGAGGTGAAACTGCCGACGGGCGACACCTTTTCCTATGACTATGATGAACACGGGCAACTGACCGAAAGCACCCTCCCCACTGGTGAGCGCTGGCAATGGCATTATGACGAACAGGGCAACTTAACCGCCCTCACCAATCCATTGGGACATCGGGAAGAATATCAATACGGCCTCCACGGCGAGCTGCGCCAGCGCCTGCTGCCGGATGGCCGCCAATGGCATTATGCCTATGACGAGCACCAACGCCTCGCCGCCGTGATGACACCGGACGGTGAAACTACCGGGCTGGAGCTGGATGCCTTGGGTCGCCTGCGCCGCTTTACCGATGCACTGAAACAGGAAACCCGCTACCAATACAGCCCCGGCCATGCCAGCCTCATTAATGGCAGCCTGAGTGAAATCACCCTTGCCGACGGTGTGACCCAAAAACTGGAATATGACAGCGAACATCGTGTTGCCGCCGTCACGGACGGGGAAGGCCGTACGACCCGCTACACCTACGGCGCATTTGACCTGCTGACCCACGTCACCCGCCCGGATGGCACCACCCTGCGCTTTGGCTATGACCGGCTCACCCGATTGAATTCAGTCACCGCCTCCACGGGGGAAACTTACCGCTATGAGCGGGATGCAGCGGGTCAGATTATCCGTGAAACGGATTTCACCGGCCGAACGCTGACATATCAGTACGATAAATTGGGTCGTCGGACACACACGATATATCCCGATGGTCAGCAGCTTCGCGGGTACTATTCCACCGCGGGATTGCTGGTCAAACAGGAAAGCTGGCAACCGGAAGAAAACCAGCTCGTACTGAAAGACACCACCACCTACGAATACAACCCACGGTATCAATTGGTGAAAGCCACCAATGCCGATGCGGTCGTCGAGTATGAATATGACAAAACCACCGGTCTGCCCACCTGTGAGCGTATCAACGGACGGGAAATCATTCGTGAATGGGATGAGCTGACGGGTCGCCCTGTCAGTGAACGTGTGGATGGCAACACCCTGCACTTTGGTTATAACCCGATGGGGGCGCTGAACCACTTTCAGCTCAACCAGCATGCGCCGCTGACTTTCCAACATGATGTGCTGGGACGGGAAACCGTACGTGAAAGTGCCAACGGGTTTATCCTTGCCAGCCGCTACACTGCAACTGGCTTGCTAGCACATCAGTCAGCGGGACAAGCGACTCAGTTTTTCCGAGAAACGCTGGCACAAAACGACCCGCATTTTCCGCCGCAGGCCACTGCCGTCAACCGGAGCTGGCAATATGACCGAGCGCATAATGTTCGCGTGATTGATGACAGCCGCTGGGGACAAACCCGCTACCGTTACAATGCCAACGACCAAATCTTGCATACGCTGTTCGAGGGCAATCGCCCACATGAAGAGCAATTTTGCTATGATGCCAACGGAAACCTGAGCCAACATCTGCCGATCGATGCCTACGGCGCAATGGAACAAATAACACAGCGTCAGAAGTCTGGACGGGTCGTGCAGCAAGGGGATATCCGCTATCGCTATGATGACAATGGCCGTTTGGTGGAAAAAACCGAACAGCGTGACGGCTTCCGCCCGCAAATTTGGCGCTACCGCTGGGATACCCAAAACCAGCTGACTCACTTCGAAACACCGGATGGCTCGCGCTGGCACTATCAATACGATGCGTTTGGGCGACGCATCCGTAAGCTGAAAGTTCACGATGGAAAACTGACCGCAGCTAATTTACAGTTGTGGCTGGCAGGCAAACCGGATTTAGTGCCAAGAGCCGATGCCATTATGGGGCAGGATTACCTATGGAGCGGCGACCAGCTGATTGAGGAAGTGCCGATTTACGCCGATGGCACGCCAGCGGAAGATCAGCGTATCCGTTGGTTATATGAACCCGGTTCATTGACGCCCTCAGCCCGCTTTGAAAAAGGCAAGCTACACTATATTGTCAGTGACCATCAGGGCACCGTGCGCGAAATGCTCAACGAAAACGGCACGCTGGTCTGGGCGCAGCGGCTGAAAACGTGGGGGAAAGCCGAAAAATCGCAGGTAATTGCCTCGAATGATCCAGATTACCATGTGGGCTGTAATTTCAGGTTCTGCGGCCAATTTAAGGACGAAGAGAGCGGGTTATACTATAATCGGCATCGTTATTACTCGCCGGAGACCGCGCAGTATATCTCGGCAGATCCCATAGGGCTGCTTGGCGGGTTTAATCCGTACGGGTATGTGTACAATCCGACGGGATGGATCGATCCATTTGGATTGAGCGGAACATCGCAAGTTGATAAACAACATGTTCTTGACAATATAGCGGCAAGTAAAACAGCCAGAGAGTCCTCTCATTTTGGCGGCAATGCACCGAATTCTAAGGATAGGACTTTAGAAGGTTTCATGAAGTCACATGTTTCCCCTGACCGAGAAACATTATTATTCACCCAATCACCAGGTTTTAATCATAATAAAGGTAAAGTCGGTGGGCAATTTAAGCGTTATGGGTTAGATTCTCATGCAGGTATTAGTCCACATGTTCATCAACCAATAAGAAATGTTTCACCTAAAACTGGAGATATATACGGCTCACAAGGAACAAAAACTAGTGATGGTGGAGTAACATCACCTTCTACGAAGGATATAAAACAGCTATATGACCATATACATAATGGAAAATATAATCAATGAAAAGTAATTTTGATTGTTCTCAGTTAATATCATTTGATTGGGATGAAAATGTTCCACCGCCATCAATGTCTTTATTTGAGAACATTGGCTTTGAAGTTAAATTTAATGATGAAATTCAATGTGTGAAATTGGATTACTTTAAAGAACGCAGTGATGAGTATTTCATTGATTTTATAGATAAAACGTTTTCCGGTGAGTTTGAGGATTGGAAAGAATATGAAACCCCTACAAAAAGGATAATAGATTTCACCGATGCAGTTCAAAAATTCATATCAGTCAATAAATTGACACATGTTAGGCTATTTATTAGTTTTTTTGCTGAGGAAGGCCTCAGTGATAATCATTATGAAAAAATAAAGCAATCTAATTTATTGAAGGCTCTATTTTTAATGTCTAAAAATAATTTTGACTTATGGGTTGATAACTTAATAATTGAAATTGAATAATGTATAGACAATTAATAAAGCCGGAAGATCCCTGTGATCTCCCGGTTTGTTGCTATATAGCTGGATATTCTAACTTAAACAATAAAAAAAATAACATGTCTTGATCAGTATCAGCCTAGCTATTGTAACGGTTCAATAAAAGCTAAACAAAGTAAGTATCAGCAAATTTCAAATTTCCGATCAGTATAAAGGCCAAGATTATGTAGTTGGTTTTAAAAATGGAAGAATAGGACAATTTTATCCAGGTAAACTATGATAAACATAAACACATACATTAAAATAAAAGATAAATATATTGATATTTTTCAATATGATGGGCGTTTTAAAAATTCCGATTACGTTGATGGTGCTTTAGAGTTAACCATAAAT
>NZ_VCDN01000184.1:0-297 GCF_033949405.1 Xenorhabdus santafensis
TTTAGATTATGTTTGAATTTGTTGTTTCCGTGAATTTTTTATTTCGTGATTCCTGTATATTTTTAATCCTTTTTACTCTTAAAATCTTTTTGCTTTTGTGCGCAAATGAAAAAATCAAAAAGTCACGCGTAACTTTTATTAAATATATAAATATATTATTAAAATACCTAACCCTTTTGTGATGAAAAAATATAAATAGTTAAAGAAAAAAGACTGATGAAAATATCAGTCTTTTTTCTTTAGTTTTATTTATAAAGAGTATCTCTTTATGGTGTTTTCTACTTTTTCTCTCCAGTT
>NZ_VCDN01000185.1:0-470 GCF_033949405.1 Xenorhabdus santafensis
CTGTATTGAGGTCTTGTTATTTTATTCTTCAGGTATATATGAAGAAGTTGCACTCAGACGTGAGCAGCCATCAGGCCGTTTAATAAAGCTACGAGAAGCAGCCTGTGAGACGCAGAAAAAGATTATTCGGCATTCTTTTAATACGATGGGAAGGATTAGGTGAATAGTAAATACTTTAAAGTATTAGGTGCGATAATATTATTATTGTTAGTAATATTTATGATTGGTGTCATCATTGATGATGCTGTTTCATTAATATTAATGAAAGATGAAATAACATTTTCTGCCACTGTTGTCATGATTGTTATGTCTTCACCTCTATTATTTTACGTGTTTTCAGGCTTTGTTTTTTTCTTTATATTTGATAGGTTACCTAAATTTAACAAGATAATTGTTAACTATTTGGTTAAATTAGCAATTTTTTCACTTATCATTAGCTTACCTGTCTCTTTTTATGTGAGCTATAAGTT
>NZ_VCDN01000186.1:0-1505 GCF_033949405.1 Xenorhabdus santafensis
GGAACATGTCATCGCTAATACCGGCAGACGGCGATAACCCGGCGCAGGGGTTGTCGGCAAAATAGAAGATTGATAACAAAGGGTTGAGTCGTTTTGTCCACCCCCTTGCGCTCAACTAATATATTGAAATGCAATGGATTTATTGCTTTTGTCCAGCCCGTAAATCAACCATAGGGATTTACTCAATAGTTGAAAATAAAAATGCCACCAGCCCGTGTGCGTTGAGTACGCGGTAGGTACGAGGTGATGGCATGGGTTATTGCTTTAACCACTCAAGGGAATGGGTAAAGGAATATTGTGTTTAGTTTCAGAGAGTAACCAATAGTTAAGGTTTATTCGCTTGTTTTACGGTGAAGATGGGGGTAGAGGTTGTTATAAACATGTTAGTCTTTGGAGGTGTTTGTTATGTCCCAAACTCAACAGCTCGTTTTTGAAGCACTAGAGCCATATATCAGACCGTACCTACGAAATCTACCAAATAGAGTTATATCGCTAGAGATAACAGGATTTCGAGAATCTCATGGCTCTATCCTTAACCTGATTCTTTCTAGATTTGGCAGCACTCCTTTTCATAACTACTCTGATAAAACATTATGGGGTCTTATCAATCGGTTAGGTTTTTTTGCCGATAGACGTGGTGGTTTCCCTAAACAAAGGGAAGCTGTAGATTGTTATAAATTGTATCAACATAACTTCCCCATTACTCTGGTTAGTTATAAGACTGATATACTTCCAAAAATAACGAGTGATCGTCGAAATTTTTCAAATGTCGTACGAGAGATAGAAATAAGAAACCAACAAAACCAGCATCCTGTTCTTCATCGAACGCATGACTTAGCCCAACAACCTTCCGTCCATCAACAAATTCAAGACGCGCAGGAACAGATGCGCAGGGAAATACGGGAATCTGGATGGCAAAATGGGTTTAGGTCTACTACACCACTACGTCCGTTTTTTTCACCTTCACGTTCCCCCACTCCACCATCAACGCCATGGACTGACGTTTCAGGAAACGAGTGGACTAATTACGAAGATGACGCTCATCCATGGAATACGCCAAAACGATAATAATTCTTCACCACCCCAGAATCATTTGCTCTGGGGTGTGTCTATCTAATCAGTGATGCCGCATATTCGATTAGCCAAACTTTAGGTGCTACAACTATCTGAATGGCAGTGAATACACAACATAGAGAGATAAACCCAAGTGCACAAACAGCAGCGAAAAGGACTACATATATAGGGATTTCATTATAAATATCACTCTCTACGGCTCTTTTCCATGTGTAACCTGCTAATAACGCCAGGATCAGGAATAAGATAAATAACAAACTATTTATCCAAAGCTGCTAAAGCATCAATTGCTCTATGACTGCGGGTAATTGGTCTTTACCAAAGTCAACCAAACCGTCCACGCCGGATAACGCCTTGCTAATCAGTTCAGCTAGTAGCTCACCTGTGTTTTCCATCGCTTCCCCTACATGCAGTCTTCACATAATCCCTCA
>NZ_VCDN01000187.1:0-774 GCF_033949405.1 Xenorhabdus santafensis
AGGGATATGTCAGATGGTATAGTCGCTTATGAAACTACATTAGGCCAACCTGGATTACCAGAAAATCAAGTTCATATTTTTGATTTCGACGATAAAGATGTTGATGTTTCTCCAGAAGAACAGAAGAAATTCCATTATCAATGGTTTGAATCATTGTAACAAAGTAACTGATTTATTAGCTTAAATAAAGCTGGAAAGATCCTCGTGATCTTCCAGTTTATTGTTATTCATCTGAATTAGCTTACATATCCACAGAAATTGTAATCACACATCAACAATCAAAAAGGAATGACATGACAACCGTATATCAATATCTTTATGACAAGATGATCAAAAAAAGAGAAGAGATGCGCAGCTATTTACTGGGTCCGTTGAGTGATGATTTACCCGAAGAATATAAGCCGATACGTGAACTTTATTATCATGGCTCAGCCAAAGGCAAATCCTACGTAGAGGAGATGATCATAAAAACAACAAATGATACTCTCCTTATCCAACTTGAAAAACTGGATAGACTACGGTTATTGGAAAATGGCAAGGACATGTTTTCACTGGTATTAACGCCTAAAGAATATAATAGCGTTGTTTTTGTTCCCAAAAATCTTAGTTTTTGCTCAATTATGAAAGAGTTGATTGAGGAAGAAAAAAACAATCCCACGTCGCAATTTGTTTATTAAATGGCCTTACTAAAAATAGATAAATTACATCACTATGACGTAATTTATCTATAGAGAACTTATTTATGTTGAAAACAAAATTGATTAAGCCCCAGTG
>NZ_VCDN01000188.1:0-374 GCF_033949405.1 Xenorhabdus santafensis
AGCCTTATTGTGCGGCGCTCTATCATGGAGTGTATCCAGTGGCTTGGAGATGTTTGGCATTCCGAGCAGTTTTGCCCCGGCTATCGGTGGCGCCATAGGTTTTATTGGTGTTGAGAAGATACGCGGCTTCGCTATTCGGGCTATCAATAAGCGTTTGGGGGATAAGCAATGACCAGAGGCATACGCAATAACAATCCCGGCAACATTGACCATAACCCAGCAAATAAGTGGCAAGGCCAATTACCACATGACCGAAATATCGAAAAACGGTTCTGTCGGTTTGATACGGCTGAGTATGGTATTCGGGCACTGATGAAGTTGCTGTGTAACTACCACAAGAACGGCTATCAAAGCGTAGCCAAGATGATAGACCG
>NZ_VCDN01000189.1:0-643 GCF_033949405.1 Xenorhabdus santafensis
AAACCGGTCAGCGGCGCCGCGGGCAGTATTTCCCTGACGGATGATAAATCCAAACTGACCGGCGACGGCAAAGACCCGGTATTGGGCACTGAAATTAAGGAAGTGCCGGAAGGCAGTGGTATCTATGAAGTCACGGCCACCGCAGGTACCAAGCACGGCAAGTGGACAATCAAGCCGACTGTTGACGGGCATGAATTGCCATCAACCGTGATTGATTTCGGTGATTCGCTGGCCAACATGATAAATCCGGACAAGACCGAATTTAAACCGGATAACGGCATACTGAACAAGGAAAATGAAGAGACCGATATCGTCCTGAAACTGATCGACAAAGAGGGTAAGCCGATTACCGGCGCGGTCGACAAAATCAAATTGACGGAAGATAAGAGTGAGCTGTACGGAGAAACCCCCGATCCGCGTCTCACTGATATCAAGGAAGACCCGGCCGGCAGTGGGATTTACAAAGCCAAGATCATTGCCGGCAAGAAAAAAGGCACGCTGAAAATCACGCCAGTGGTTGATGGCAAAGAGTTGAAACCGACTCAGGTGGTCTTTGGTCAGTCTCTGGCAGAAATTGTGGATACCAAAGGGTCAGTCTTTACGCCGGCGACAAACGTATTGGCGGCTGACAATGAAGACAGCA
>NZ_VCDN01000190.1:0-1359 GCF_033949405.1 Xenorhabdus santafensis
ATTATGTGAAGACTGAATGTAAAATTAACTGAGGTAACCATGTCACCAATTATGAAATATTTTGAATACGCTCACCTACCACCACATTTACAAGAAGTAAGTCAGCCTATCGGTGATTTGGCTAAATTAATGGATGAGTCACTACCTGATGGCCCAGAAAAATCAGCAGGACTGCGAAAGTTATTGGAAGCTAAAGATTGTCTGGTTAGGGCAAAATTAGGCTAGCTGGAATAGATACCACCACCCCAGAGCAAATGATTCTGGGGTGGTGAAGAATTATTATCGTTTTGGGCTTGGCGTCCTTGGTGGATAATCATTGTAAGTAGTCCACTCGTTTCCTGAGGCATCAGTCCATGGAGTAGATGGTGGAGTGGGGGAACGTGAAGGCGAAAAAAACGGACGTAGTGGTGTAGTAGGCCGAAACCCATTTTGCCACCCATATTCCCGTATTTCCCTGCGCATCTGTTCCTGTTGTTGTTGTTGACTAACGAAAGGTTGTTGGGCTGGATTTGCTCCATTTTGAGAAAAATCATTTAATTGTTTTTTAATGGCCTCATTAGAAACCAGAGCTTCGAATGCACGGCAGCTATTAATTGGAGACGTTGCTAGTTTTTGGACTAGTACATGTCTGTATGCGTTGATAGTTATATTGCATTGGTGGCGGGGCCACAATACACGTTTCCCATATTTTCTATAGTTTGTAAGGCCCCCTTTTTGTGTAGAAATAAAACCTAATCTAACCAATCTAGAGTGAACCGCTGATGCATCCTCTAGTGGTGAATAGGGGTTTACTAGTTGAGATCTTTCTACATTAATACATAGCGAAGTGTATCCATCAGGTTTTTGATATTCTTGAATAAAGGCACCGGATGGATTGTTATGATATCCGCCGTCACGAAAGAAACGGCCTGTGGATAAATATTCGAAATAATCTGGTAAAGAGATATTGTTAGCCATAACGACCTCCAAAAACGAACATATTTACAACAACCTCTACCTCCATCTCCACCACAAAACAAGCGAATAATACTTAACTATTAGTTACCCACTGAAACTAAACACAATATTTCTTTACCCATTCCCTTGAGTGGTTAAAGCAATAACCCATGTCATCACCTCGTACCTACCGCGTACCCAACGCACACGAGCTGGTGGCATTTTTATTTTCAACTGTTGAGGAAATCTCTATGGTTGATTTACGGGCTGGACAAAAGCAATAAATCCATTGCATTTCAATATATTAGTTGAGCGCAAGGGGCTGGACAAAACGACTTAACCCCTTGTTATCAATCTTCTATTTTGTCGACAACCCCTGCGTCGGGTTATCGCCGTCTGTCTGTATTAGCGATGACATGTTCC
>NZ_VCDN01000191.1:0-552 GCF_033949405.1 Xenorhabdus santafensis
GCGGTGCTCGCCAGCCAACGCTCGGTGCTATTTTCTGTGACGGGGGCGTCAGCCGCAGCGCTCAGGCTGTCAGCCAGCAATCGGTCAGATGTGGAATGCGGCACGTCAATTTCGTCGCCGGCCCCCAGTTTCGCAAACGGTTTATGGAATGCCCGCTGCTGGTTGAGTTTTTTTAACTCCGTGACGGTCAAACCGTGACGCTTTGCCACGCTTTTAACGCTTTCACCCGCACTCAATCGATAAGGTCGGGTTTGCCCGGTATGTGTCTGAGTTTCCCGAACGTGGTGTTCACTGTTGGCGGTTGCCACCGCAGGGGTAATCGCCGCCGCAACGGGAAAGGCCACTTGCGCAAAGATATTCGCCCATGCCACCCATTTTAGATGGTGGAGCTTTTTTTCTTTCCACTGCCTGCTTTGTTTCTTTAGCATGTTTATCTACCTTCAGAATCAACATTATCTTCACCAAAATTAAAAAAATTCTGGTGCCATTGACTCATCCCAGAGTGTGTTTCTCCTCTTATGTGAAGTTAACAATTAGTACCCAACTGTTAAC
>NZ_VCDN01000192.1:0-224 GCF_033949405.1 Xenorhabdus santafensis
GGATGTTGTATTATCATGTGGTGTTCGAAGTGATTTAGCTAGCGTTGCGACTAAATTATATGATGTACTTAGAACGTTTGATGCAAGTGAAGTGGATGTTATTTTTAGTGAGTCGTTCCCTAATGAAGGAATAGGAAATGCAATTATGAATCGTTTAACAAAAGCGGCAGGACATCATATTATTATTGAATGATAAGGTAAGATTAGCAAACAGAATATTTCTC
>NZ_VCDN01000193.1:0-240 GCF_033949405.1 Xenorhabdus santafensis
GTCAACGGCTCTGCCGACTGAGCTAACAATCAATTTAGGGAGTGCATAATGGGGATTTAAATGGTGGGTCGTGCAGGATGATTCGGCCTTTGGCCTCACCCTTCGGGCCGATGCTGACGCATCGTTGTCTCGCTGCGCTCGGCTCGAACCTGCGCCCCATTGATGAAAAGTCAACAGCTCTACCGACTGAGCTAACGACCCATTTAAGGAGTGCATAATGGGGATTTAAATGGTGGGTCG
>NZ_VCDN01000194.1:0-275 GCF_033949405.1 Xenorhabdus santafensis
GCAGTACATCTCGCCCGACCCGATAGGGCTGGTCGGTGGGGCAAACCCGTATGGGTATGTGCATAATCCGACGGGATGGATCGATCCGTTTGGGTTGGCGGGCAAAGACTGTCATTTATTAGCGCTGAGCGACAGTGAAAGAAAAACTATAGATGGGCTCTTAGAAAAAATTTCTGCTGGAAAAACGCATAATAGAATTAGGCATGGGCATTTTGAGAATGTTAAGGATATAGAAAATATTACTTGGATTCGATTAATAAGTGCAATTTCTGAGA
>NZ_VCDN01000195.1:0-526 GCF_033949405.1 Xenorhabdus santafensis
TCCTTTGATTAGCGACGCACAGAAACGGGCAGGATCGAGCAAAACAGACTGCGGGATCACATGCAAACGGGCACCGTTGAGCAGGGCTGACCAGATTTCCCAGGTCGATGCATCAAACGCGACATTGGCGCAATGGGCAACACAGTCACGCTCGCTGATCTCTGCATAGGGATTATTGATCACCAATTGGCTGACATTGCGGTGCTCGGTCATCACGCCTTTGGGTTTGCCCGTGGAGCCGGAAGTGTAAATCACATACGCCAGATGGCGGGATGTCAGCCCCTTGGTTTGTGGCGCTGGATTATGGCCGGGCTGGTTTTCAAGGTTGAGTGCCGGGCTGTCCAGCAGGATGCGCGGAATCGCGCCCGCCAGAGTTGCGGCAGGGAATGGCTGAACCAACGACGTATGGGTCAACAAAGCCACAGGGGAGGCATCATCAATGATGTAAGCCAGCCGTTCAGCCGGATAGCTTGGATCGAGCGGCACATAGGCCCCGCCAGCCTTCAGGATACCCAGTAACCCGACA
>NZ_VCDN01000196.1:0-756 GCF_033949405.1 Xenorhabdus santafensis
TTATTCTGGGAAAGTCAATTAACCCACGTTGAAGAAGGCATGCTTTGGCGTAATTTATCCGGGGATATCATCCCGTTCCCGGATGTGCCGGCAGGTCATCGTTGTTTCTGTCCGGAGGCACAAAGCTGGCTGATACATACGGAAGATGGTGAATGGGAAATCCGGGATGCGGGCGAATTGGTTTATCACTATGCCGCTTTTGACAATGACGGTATCAGCCGATTAAGCCACATCCGTGATAATGTTGGCAATGAGCAACGATTCCATTACAACAAACAGCATAAGATGGTCAATATCACTGGTTGCGGCGCAATGAATCTACACTGTGATTATCAGCTCATGGAAATCAATGGCAAGACGGTTTCCCGGCTGACCACCGTCTGGCGAGAGTTGTATAACGGCCAACGTGTGCGCCTTTGCCATTATCGCTATGATGAGAACGCTCGGCTTATCGGTGTCAGCCATCGCAATGACCACCTCCAGCGTCAATTTGGCTGGGCTGAACACGGTATGATGGCATGGCATCAGGATAAGCGTGGTCTGCGCTGTGATTACGCATGGGGATCTACCGAAGAAGGTTTGTGGCGTGTTATTTCCCAGAAAACCAGCGAAGGCGCAGGCTACCGATTGGATTATGATGATGAAAACCAGACCCGTACCGCCCATTGGCATGATGGCTCCCGTACCGTTTGGAGATTGAACGAAAATCATCAAATCATTCATTGTGCTGACCGCAATGGCACAGAGCACCATATC
>NZ_VCDN01000197.1:0-1750 GCF_033949405.1 Xenorhabdus santafensis
CAGTTTGAATTGACCATTACACCCATTCTTTGGCAAGATTCAGGCAATCGTCAAACAGCTTGCCTTTCTTACTTGCTGATGCTGAGCGACGGTAATGTTCCTTCGCCCGGTCACTTGCCATCCCTGCGATAGATGAAGAAAAGCCGAGCTTAATTAACTCGGCTTGTACGTTCTTCTCGATGAATTGTTCGGGGTTCATGCGGGTTCTCCCTCATCATCGGGGAAATCGCCAAGGTCACAGAGCTTGAACTGGATTAAGTCTTTCACCAGTTGCTCAGCTTTCTTGATGGCTTTCTTTTCTTTCTTGCGAAGAGTCATCAAGCTACTACCTTTCTGTCCATGTTCAGCGAAAGAGAATTTCTCAGCATGGGCAACTCTGTCTTGCATCTGCAGAATGGTGAGGTCAGTCAATCCTGAGAAATCCATCAAGTTAATGTCCTTACCACCTTCCAGTTCTATCATGTGATCGAACACTTGAGCCTGTAACTCATAGCTGTAGCTCATTGCCATCAGGCAGGCTTCACGCTTGGGGAAGCGATAGATATCACGAACCGATGTAGCGCCATTAGCAATGCTGTATTCATCTTTGGCTAAAAATTTAGCCGATGCTTCATCATCAAGAACTTTGGGGACTTTAACCATAAAGTTCTTATGCGATAATCTCTTATACTTCTTGCCGGGGAATGTTAATCCCTCAGCCTCAGCTTTGACTTTCCTTTCAGCGTTGATGTAATCCACCATTTCCAGACTGGTCATGGTTGGCGCTTCTGTGACAGGGAGATTTGCTTTCTTAATTTCAACTAAAGACATGGTTCGTTCCTTTTAGTGATAAACCTTGCGCTCAGGAGCAACCAGCCCAAAGAGGGATAACCAGTCCGCTACTGGTTGTCCTCAAGGCTTATCCTGAAAGGTTCTTTGGTAGTGCGTCGAGCGTGACGCGGTGAAATGCAGATACAAAAAAGCCACCACGAATGTGATGGCATGGGTTATTGCTTTAACCACTCAAGGGAATAGGTAAAGGAATATTGTTTTTAGTTTCAGAGGGTAACTAATAGTTAAGGTTTATTCGCTTGTTTTGTGGTGGAGATGGGGGTAGAGAGAGATTGTTATAAATATGTTCAAACTTAAGGAGCATTTTTATGTTTATATGTCAAATTTGTAATGAAGGCTATGGTTCCGCGGCTGGTCTGGGCTCACATATGCGGGCGAAGCATCCTTACCAACGACAACTACAACAACAACAACGACAGCAACAACAGCAACAACGACCATTTAAATGCAACGCCAACAATTGTTTTTTCTCTTCTGATACCCAGCACGGCCTGGATTCACATAGGGGTCGCAAGCATCCACAACAGAGAATTCCGTCTCAGTCACCTAACTTGCCGGTATCACAATTTGGCGGGGCGAACTATCCGACCCAACACCCTTCTTCTTCCTTGCAATCAGATATACATGAGAGCTATCAAGCGCCAACCGTACCGGAATATAATCAACTCGGCACATATGACATACAGCGAAATCCAGGGGGCGGGATAATGAGAACTCAAAGCTCGCATCCTGCTGTAACAAGCCCGCATAATGCGCCTGCACACGCTACAGAAGACATATATCAGAGACTGCGTAGAGAAACGCTGAGTAAATATCCTGGTATGTGGCCACCACCACCTCGTCGTTATTAATCACACCAACTTTCTGGCAGCCCCGAGCTAAGGTCTTTGATGCTAGCCCTTATACCCACCACCCCAGA
>NZ_VCDN01000198.1:0-813 GCF_033949405.1 Xenorhabdus santafensis
CTTGTGGCAGGGTCAGTTCGGCCAGATTATCCATTTCGTCGTAACTGAACTGGAGAATATCCTCGCCGCTCTGTTCCTGGATCACTCTCCCCAGCGCATCGTAGGCAAAGCTGACCGTATTCGACAATAACCCCAGTTGTTTTCCAGTAGCATTTGGTTCGCGGGAGGCGGCCAGTAACCGATCCATTTTATCCCACCGGTACTGGTAATTGTCCGTGTCAGTTTCCCGTTTAATCAAGTTGCCCGCAGCATCGTAATGCAGGTAAACCGCGCGGACAGGTTGCCGGAATACCCGATCACCCAGGCGTTTTTCAGCGCGCAACAAACCGGCCGCATTGTATTCATACTGGATAAGGGTATCGTCAGGGCGGATTTCTTCAATCAAACGCCCTTCGGCATCACGGTTCAGCTGATAGCGGCCGCCATTGGCGTTTTCAATCTGTACCAGATAGCCTTCGGGATTGTAATGATAACGGATTTGGCGTTGCAGAAGGTCAGTGGCACACACCACCTGTCCCAGTGCATTATATTCCCAACCACGGGTGGTGTTTTCATTGCGTTGGTGATGCGTCAGCCGACCAGCATTGTCCCACACCATTTGCTCTGTCGAGCCATCCGGGTAAGTCACCATTGAGAGCTGTCCGGCATCGTCATAGTGATAACGGACGCTTTCCATCAGGGCATTGATAAAACGGCTCAGCCGATTTTCATCATCATAGCCCCATGTGCTTCTTTGCCCTGAACAATCGGTATGGCTGATTAACTGCCCCTGACCATTCCACATAAAATGGCTGTCGCCGCCTTTGGCATCCG
>NZ_VCDN01000199.1:0-1165 GCF_033949405.1 Xenorhabdus santafensis
GAACTGACAGACTCTTTTCCTTGTAATAAATATTTTGACATAAAAGCTAAAATATAAAACTTGTCCTCATCTGAATTGAACAGACTAAGATAAGGAATAAAAAATTGATATGTTAACTCATTCTTTTCGTTTAACCCATAGCATTTGAAAAGCAAAATATTATTAGTAAATGCTACGCCTAATTCATCATAACGAGACACATACACCTTTCCTTTTTTCCAAGTGTAAAAAATTTTCCTTTCATGATCAATTATGAAATTTGCTGGCTTGCGTAAACTTATAAAAATCCCAATAAGAAGAAGATTAGCGCCAAGAAAAAACAATGCAAAACTTGCATCTATAATCAAATTTCGCCTAGCCCTTTCCTCACCATAATAACTGTATTTAGAATAGCTAAGATATAAATATTTAATTAATGATACTTTTTCATCACCCGCTATCACCTGTAATGATTTTGTATATTCCGGGGCTTTTGGATTTAGATAAAACTGCTCTCCATAACGTTTTTTTGCATTCTGAACAGACCAAAGGAGCTCTTCTCCGTTGATTTCCCATCCTTTAACAAAGTCACTAATAAAAAAACCAAAACCTAACATAAATCCAATCATAACAGGTATTATGATTTCTTTTCTTACTCTAATAATATTATGACGGAAATGACATTCTTTACTACTTATAGAATCTAAAAAAACCACTCGTTTTGCGGTCTTGTTATCCAATATAGCTATTTTATTAGCCAGGATAGAGTCACCAAATTTAGCTAATGGTTCTGTTGGAGGTGACTTCACTCTAAAAATTTTCTTTAATATTTTTTTTATTAATTTGTTCATTTAACGTAATACCTCATCCTCATATCCATACACTGCATTATCTGACGTTGGCTCTTTTTTACATCGAAAATGCAAAGAAAAAACATCACTCCCATAAAGCCAATAAATAATTTAAAAAGGTGCAAACATGTTTATCTGAAAGTTAACCATATCGCACCTATTATGTGTGTATTTTACCCAACGATATACTCAGGATCAGCTTTACCCTTTGGTGGACCAAGCCTGTTCAATTCAGCTAAAATAGCTGTAATCTGCGATTCCCAATCTGCTGGTTTTTGATTATTAGATGAATAAAACAGTGATGAATGACGTTTAAAATCCACAGAACTGACAGA
>NZ_VCDN01000200.1:0-445 GCF_033949405.1 Xenorhabdus santafensis
GGTCTTGGAGCGGAACGCCATTTGGGTTTTGCTGCCCGGCAGGGTACCCGGGGGAATGTTGCTGGCATGGTAGGTGCGCCCGATGACTATCGGCTGGTCGGGGTCGCCGTGCAGGAAGTCCACCACCACTTCTTGCCCGATACGCGGGATGGCGAGCATGCCCCAGCCCTGACCGGCCCACGGTTGGCTGACCCGTATCCAGCAGGAGCTGTGGTCGTCACTTTTGCCGTAACGGTCCCACGGGAATTGCAGGCGGACGCGGCCGTGCTGGTCACAGAATATTTCCTCCCCCGCCGGGCCGACGACTTTGGCAATTTGCGGGCCGTCAATCACGGGTTTGTGCAATGGTGCGGGTCGCCAGTTCTGGTTTTGGCGGATAAAGCTGAAATGGCTGTGCAGCGTGGTACCGGAGCCAGAAGTGGCGGTTTCCAGCGCTTGCGGCTGA
>NZ_VCDN01000201.1:0-222 GCF_033949405.1 Xenorhabdus santafensis
GTGCTGGAATACCGCAAGAAAATTCTGATCCGCATGATGATGGAACCCCGGATTATTGGGCGCGGCGGGGCAATAATTCCGCTGAACGTCACGGTCAGCACCAAACACGGGCTGAAAGACATCGTCTGGGACACCGCCAATCTTGCGGGCGGGGGCGGCAAATTGGTTAGCGCCAGTGCGCCGTTGGCTGACAATTTAGCGGCTGAATCGGTGCGCGGCGGC
>NZ_VCDN01000202.1:0-910 GCF_033949405.1 Xenorhabdus santafensis
AGCCTTATTGTGCGGCGCTCTGTCATGGAGTGTATCCAGTGGCTTGGAGATGTTTGGCATTCCGGGCAGCTTCGCGCCGGCTATCGGTGGTGCCATCGGTTTTATTGGTGTTGAGAAGATACGCGGCTTCGCTATCCGGGCTATCAATAAGCGCTTGGGGGATAAGCAATGACCAGAGACCAAGATTACGCAGACGCTGTTCTGTCATTTTACTTATTTGAGGGTGACTTTGGCGATGGCTCTGAACGCTGCCTGAAAGACAAAATTGGCATAACTCGCAAAGAGAGCCACTGCCATATCTGCGATGAAATCATTCCCCAAAAATCTATAGCCAGATTATCAACGTGGGTCTTTGATGGTGAAATTCTGCATTATCGCTGCTGCACTGCCTGTTGCGATGCAATGGTGAGCAGCGTTAACGGAGATGATGATGAATTCTCTCTCATTGAAGAACGATATGAGATTGGTGAGACATCCCGAATGAATAGGAGCGACTCATGAGTACATATGATTTTCCACCGTATGGCATCAGTAGCTGGATGCACCCAACAACTGTTGTTCTGGAACGCATTACTCATTTTCACTCTATTGATTACAACGGTAACAGTGGGACAGTCATTTTTCTAGACACAGGCGCAGAAGTCCGCACCAGTATGTGTGGCTGGGAAGTAAAGAAACTACTGAACGATGATGAGGGATAAGTAATGTCCAGAGGCATACGCAATAACAATCCCGGCAACATTGACCATAACCCAGCAAATAAGTGGCAAGGCCAATTACCACATGACCGAAATATCGAAAAACGGTTCTGTCGGTTTGATACGGCTGAGTATGGTATTCGGGCACTGATGAAGTTGCTGTGTAACTACCACAAGAACGGCTATCAAAGCGTAGCCAAGATGATAGACCG
>NZ_VCDN01000203.1:0-201 GCF_033949405.1 Xenorhabdus santafensis
CAGAGGCATACGCAATAACAATCCCGGCAACATTGACCATAACCCAGCAAATAAGTGGCAAGGCCAATTACCACATGACCGAAATATCGAAAAACGGTTCTGTCGGTTTGATACGGCTGAGTATGGTATTCGGGCACTGATGAAGTTGCTGTGTAACTACCACAAGAACGGCTATCAAAGCGTAGCCAAGATGATAGACCG
>NZ_VCDN01000204.1:0-468 GCF_033949405.1 Xenorhabdus santafensis
CTTTCGTCTGAACTGGTAAATGTGATCCTTTTTAAAAGCTCATCACGATTTACATCCGCATTGCCAAACTCAGGAGTTACTGAATAAGGTTTTCCATCATTCCACACTGCAACAATTTTCTTATTCGTATTGTTCAATAGTGGGTCTGCCCGCCTCACATTCAATTGATAACTCGCACTAGCCATTTTGTACTGCACAGTACTTTCCGTTTGTACCGTAATTATTGTGCGGCCTACTCCCAACAATGTCACATTGCCTTTGTTATCCACTGTAGCAATGTTTGGGGCTGAACTTGACCATTTCTGACGAGCACCATCAGGGGCGTTCTGTACTTTTGGGGATTTTGTATAATTTTTAACATAGCTTACTTCTATACTTTTATCTGGGAAACTTAAATCCGGTGCCATTTTCTCGACAAGGATGGCCAATTTATCACCGATTTTTTGTCCATCCACGGTGGCATGGAAT
>NZ_VCDN01000205.1:0-400 GCF_033949405.1 Xenorhabdus santafensis
AGGTTATCCGCACGGTCATACCACAGCATTTCTTCAAAACTGTCCACGCTGGTGACTTTTTTCAGCCGGCTTTCTGAATCATAAAGGTATTCCACCCAGCCACGGTAATGGTCTTCCATCAGGGACAGATCATCCTGTTGGTCGTAATGCCAAGCACGCCACGGTTTACCTTGCCCGATAGCGGCTGATTTATCCCTGACACTGTATTGGCTGATGCGACGCCCCAGCGGATCATATTCGCGAAACTGGAATAATTTACCTTGTGTCCGGCTGGTTTCACGGTGCAAATTGTCCCGCTCAAACTCGGTTATCATCTGCTGATTATGCCGAATGGCACTGAGATGACCTGAACCGTAGTAAAGCCAGCGCAGGGTATCGCCTTGTGGCAGGGTCAGTTCGG
>NZ_VCDN01000206.1:0-914 GCF_033949405.1 Xenorhabdus santafensis
ACGCCAAGTCCATTAACCACAAGATTAGTAGCCTTGCTAAATTTAATGAATTTCTAATACAGAAAGGAAGTCAACAAGATCAAGTAATTTTAAAAACAGACATGATAAAGGTTCAAACTGTCTATGCTTCTCCAACCCAAATTGTTGAATTAGATGTAAAAAAGTTTTTACAAAGTGTGTTAGAGGATAATAACAAACGTAATTATGCAATTGCCACTCTCCTAGCATATACAGGAGTACGTATTTCAGAGGCATTATCTATCAAAATGAATGACTTCAATTTACAGACTGGGGAATGTATTATTCGAAGTGGAAAAGGAGGTAAACAACGAATTGTATTACTAAATAGTAAGGTACTTAGTGCTATCAAAGATTATCTCATCGATCGAAAAACATACAGTACAGCACATGAATCTCCGTATCTTTTTATTAGTAAAAAGCGAGAAAAGCTCGACCGTACGGTCGTCAATCGTATCTTTAAATCATACAGCAATGTTATTACTCCACACCAATTACGACACTTCTTCTGTACGAATGCAATTGAAAAAGGATTTAGCATTCATGAAGTTGCAAATCAAGCTGGGCACTCTAACATCCATACGACACTACTTTACACAAATCCAAACCAACTGCAGCTAAAAAATAAAATGGAGCTCTTATAAAGGAGTAAAGGGGAAACAATGGGAGTTAAACAATTACTGTCAGAGGCACAACGAAATGAGTTAATGGATTTATCACGTTTAACAGAATGGGATTTGGTAACATTTCATACTTTTTCTAAACATGACTTACATTTAATATTAAAACACCGTAGAGGATACAATCGTTTAGGGTTCGCTCTTCAGCTTGCATTAATTCGTTATCCTGGCTGGTCCTTAACAGAATATAAAGACATTCCACAATATGTAGTGGCT
>NZ_VCDN01000207.1:0-265 GCF_033949405.1 Xenorhabdus santafensis
ATTCACTACCGCTTGATTTTCGTAATCAATAATCTTGGCCGTAAAGGTATAAAATGCGCCATCCCCCACAGTCAAAGGCCCTTTGGGGCTCGCTGTCAGGCCACCATCAATGTGGTATTTTGATTTATCAGGAATAAATGCAACGGGATCAGCCGTCACCGCAGCATGATTCTCAATAGCCAGTGAGACTTTCACGCCATTAAGTGGAACCGAACTATCCAGTGTTGCAATCAATTCCCCGCCGCCATTTGTCTTCGTTGTTTGT
>NZ_VCDN01000208.1:0-448 GCF_033949405.1 Xenorhabdus santafensis
CGTTAATTGCCCCTTGGCATCAGTCTTGCCTTCCTGTGCCATTTTCGCACCATTGTCGGCGGCTGATTTGACGGTGTAATCGGGGATCGGGTTGCCGAACTCATCCACCACGGTAAAGGCAATCTGGTGGGTTGACACCCCGTCGGCCGGCACGTTGTCCGTCAGCACCTTCAATTGCTCAAGGTTAATCCGGGCCGTTTTTTCATCCGGAATAAAGCTCACTTCAACCGGATAGGCCTGCCCCCCGACCGTCAGTGTTACGGTCGTCGCCCCGGCGCGGGTATTGGTGAGCGAAACCGTTAATTGCCCCTTGGCATCGGTTTTGCCCTCTTTCTTCATTTCCGCGCCATTATTGGCAATTGACGTAACCGTGTAGTCAGGGATCGGGTTGCCGAACTCATCCACCACCGTAAAGGCGATTTGATGCGTTGACACCCCGTCAGCCGGC
>NZ_VCDN01000209.1:0-334 GCF_033949405.1 Xenorhabdus santafensis
TATATCGATAAAATACCGCACGTTTTTTGATGTTTTTTGAAAATAGAAATTCTACATTTTTGGGGTTGATTTTGGATTTTTGGTGTGGGATTTTATTTAAAAATTTTTAAATTTGAAATCTCGATTTTTCGATTTTTGAAATTTTTGTTTTCCGTTTTCTCTGTAATTCTGTATTCCGAAATTAGGGAGTTTATATAGTACCTCTATGACGAACTGAAAACGAAAAAACTTTGCTCGCATATTTAATTCATAGATATTTCATATCGTTAAAAAGTTGCACCGTTTTAAACAAGTTGTGTGATAAAAAAAGATGTTTAGATTATGTTTGAATTTG
>NZ_VCDN01000210.1:0-448 GCF_033949405.1 Xenorhabdus santafensis
GAGCAACGTTAACCGGCTCGGAGGCGGTTTCGGGTGTGGTTGTCACCGCTTCTATAGGCGATAACAAGCCAGTGCTAACTCCGGCTGTTGAAATCAAATGGCCGACCATTAAGAAACCTACCACTAGCCAAAATGATAATTCAGTCTCCGGGGATGGGGGTGGTGCTTATCCGTTTACAGCGGAAGTATTTGGCGCTGATGGCACAACACCCTATACAGGGAAAGGAATTGCATTTGAGTGGTCTGTGAAACATCCAGATCCAAGTAATCCGAATAATGATGAAACAATATTATCACCATCTCCTGCCCCCATTACAGATATAAAAAATGGGAAGTTGGCAACATCGTTAAGTAGTTATCAATATCCGGCTGTGCAGGGGGCGCAGGTTTGTCTCAAAATTGTTGGGGCACCTTCTTCAACACAGCAATGCTCAAATAAAGTGAGTTT
>NZ_VCDN01000211.1:0-270 GCF_033949405.1 Xenorhabdus santafensis
AAATGACTGTGCTGATAGTGGCATGTCTCAATCGTGATGCTGCCGTCCTTTTCCACCCGGTCATCAATATAGATAAGTTCAAGCCCGTTGTTATTCTTCGGGGAAGAGATACCGCCGTGTACACCCCATGCTCCATCGGCGTTATAGCCAAGAATACCGTCTATCTGATAATGACCTGTACCGAGTTTAGTGACTGTAGCCCCTTCCGATTCGTCGTTGGTGGTATAGGTGCCATCGGGGAAGATTTGGATGATGGGGGAGGATTTTCTG
>NZ_VCDN01000212.1:0-203 GCF_033949405.1 Xenorhabdus santafensis
GCCACAATAACAGAGAAAATACTCATGGAAATCCTGGTATTGATCCAGCCAGGTTAGAAGAGAATATTTATTTTGTTCAAAAGGACATTCGAAGTGTATACAAAGATGTGTTTCAAGAAGCAGTAGATACGTATAACGAGAAACAAAAACGGAATGACCGTAAAATCCAAGATTATTACGAAAAAATCAAGAAAAGTGAAAAA
>NZ_VCDN01000213.1:0-274 GCF_033949405.1 Xenorhabdus santafensis
AGTTTTTAATTGCAATGAGTGGGCATGCAAAAAAATTTTTTGAACGAATGGAAGACTTAAATCCTAGCTCAATAGGTGCGTATAGAGCAGCTATGCAATATTTGAAAAAAATTACTTTTTAAGCCAATGAGTAACTACATTCATCCAAAGAGGTATGGAAAATGACAGATATCAGTAAAAGAAAAATCAAAATAATAATAAATGGAGGAACAGAAGAAGCTGAATTACACATGATCACTTCTCCTGGTAGACATTGTTGCTTAAAAATATTTCA
>NZ_VCDN01000214.1:0-256 GCF_033949405.1 Xenorhabdus santafensis
GCTTTAGAGTTAACCATAAATGGCATTAACCTTATTGATAAGTCAATGTATGATTATATTGATGATCTTTGGTGTTATTTGGCAGAAGGATTATCGATACTAAATGATAATCAAGAGTTTAAGTGCTATTTTCCAGATCAGCCGATAGAGGTTAAATTTACTCCATCAAAAGGTAATAGGGTACTCGTTAGTGTAAATTGCCATTCAGAAGTTAAAACTTCTATTGGAAAGAAAGAGTTTTTAATTGCAATGAGTG
>NZ_VCDN01000215.1:0-270 GCF_033949405.1 Xenorhabdus santafensis
GCATTCGGATCGCGGGGCGTTGCTAAACGAACAGTGCAAAATGAAATGGCTGCGCTGCGTAATATCTTCCGCATGGCAGGCAGGGAAAAACTGGAAACTTCTCCGCGTTTGAGTAATCAGGCATTGGGATTAAGTGGAGCCAGTCGCGCGGGAACAAAGCAGGCGATCCCTGATGCCATGTTTCAGGTTGTTTATCAGAAGGCCCTTGAATGGGACGCTGGATTTGCAGCCACACTGAAACTTGCCCGTTTGATGGGGCTGCGTTCTCAG
>NZ_VCDN01000216.1:0-763 GCF_033949405.1 Xenorhabdus santafensis
CCCTCAAGGATTGAGGGGTTGGGGAGTTCGATTGAAGGGGGTCAAGGGGAAGAGTTCCCCTTGTAGGTTCGGACAAAGTCCGAGGTGTTTCTTTTCCATGCAGCGCATGGATTGGCGAAGCCGAAGAGCCTCGCAGAGCACGTCCAAATGAAATTTGGTATAACGTGCTAGACCATACACTATGCGTCTGGCTGATCCCCATGTTATACTGGTTATCAAAAAGGGGGTTCTCGCTCATGGCTCACGTTCAAAAATACACAAAAGGAAATGTACAAGGACTATCTATTCACTGGGATAGAAAAACAGAAAACCATTCAAATCTATATATTGATAATGAGCGGTCAGATTCGAATTATGATTTATGTGAAAAAGAAGGAGATACACTTTCTCGTATGAATCAGCGTTTAAGTGAAGTACATGCTTTGAAGCGAAATGATTTAAAAGTGTGTGCAGATTGGGTTGTTACGTTGCCAGAAAATTTAAAGGGGATTTCAGAAAAGGAACAACGTAAATTCTTTGAGAAAACTTATGAGTTTTTAACAAATCGTTATGGCGGGGAAAAGAATGTACTGTCAGCGAATGTGCATATGGATGAAACAACGCCACATATGCACTTTGCTTTTATGCCTGTTGTGTGGGACGAGAAAAAGCAAAGGGAAAAGGTTTCAGCAAAAGAAGTGCTAACACGTAAAGAATTAAAAACATTTCATCAAGACTTAGATACTTTTTTAAAACAAGAAATTCCGCATATCTACAAAGAAGG
>NZ_VCDN01000217.1:0-1928 GCF_033949405.1 Xenorhabdus santafensis
ATCCACTAATCCACTAATCCAAAAAATATTTTGCCTGACCATCCAGATGAAGAAGTTAATTTTTTGTCAAAGCTCATCGGAAATGAGCCATTGTGATGTCGTTTTGTTGCTCATAATCATCACCAAATGGAGGTCAATAAAAAGACTAAATCACTATACTACAAAATGCCTTTTGAGATAGCCTCTTAGTATAAAAGGATTTCTATTGACCCCATTTTAGGTGATGTAATTTCTTACTGACCGAAATGGAATAAACCGTCACTGAAATTTTTCTATTCGGAAAAAGATTTTCCTATGACGGCTTAAACGAAATTTGGACTAGAATATAGGCCTTATCTAATCGAGATTAAATTAACTTCACCATTAATCGACAACCCTATATTTAATTTTCCACTATTGATATTAATTACATCATTTAATTTATCTACGGTCCATTTTTTCTTTTCTGATAAATTTACCCACTGATTTATTCCCCAACAACTAATTTCTCCTTTTTTTACCACCTCAGTCTTTTCACCTTTAAAATCAATATCAATAGCTATTATTGTTCCATTTTCTGAAAGAACACTAAGATTACCATATAAATGGGTAATTATTTTTGACTTTTTACTAAATCTTGCTCTTGGTAACTCAGGTTCTCCAAGTGTTTTCAATATCAGTTCTTCTGAAGAACCAATAGGCAGTGCTTTTATTCCATTGTCATTAATTATGTTCAGTAATTCAATTTCTACTGATGGTATCCAATTCATAATTAGCATCCTATTTTAGTATTATATCTTTTAACATTACGGGCAATGTCTTTTAGTTCTCTTGAGCGCCCGTTAGCCAAGTTACGCAAAGTTCCTGTTTCTACTTTTGCATGATCGAGAACAGATTTAACACCTTCATTTGCTTTATTAAAAATATCATTTCTAAATTTTGCATCTTTTTCAAATTGTTGTTTAGCAGCAGATATAGCTTTTTCCACTTTTGCACTTCCGGCTTCATTTGGAATAGCATTAGTAAATGTTATTCCACCTTTATGATCTGGTCTCACTGAAAGCTCAACTTTACCAGGTGCATAAAAATGTAAACCTTTTTGAACCACATCATTATAACCAGGAGAATGAATTTGCCATGTTGTATAATCCAGCCCCAACGGATCTATCCAACTTACTGGATTTGGAGCATATCGATATAAATTCATCCCACCGTTTAACCCTATTGGATCTGTCGTAATAAACCGACCAATCTCAGGGGCATAATATCGATATGTATTAAAGTGCAGCCCCGTCTCTTTGTCAAAATATTGCCCGGCATAACGCAGATTTTGGTCAAAGTGCCGTGATGAACGTTCTCTATCAGTAAAATACGCCATCGTGGTGCTGTTGACAGCCCCAAAAGCATCATATTTACCCGACCATGCAATTTTACCGTCTTCATCCGTCACTTCCAGCGGTGCACTGTTGATATCGGTGTGATACCAGAAATAATCATGTACAGCACCCTTAGCAACAATGCAGGCCAGTGGCGTATAGCTTTCATGGGATTCGTAACAATAGGTCTGGGTTTTACCCGTATTAGCATGGCGTTCCTGCAACAATTTCAGGCCGTGCCAGACAAAATCTGTCTGTTCCTGTTGCGGTGTTCCTGTCGGCCATGTTGTTACCACCTTACGAATACGTCGTCCAAGGGCATCGTAATGATAGATGGCTTTCATGCCGTTGCCTTCAGCGAGCATCAGGCGATTATCCCCATCGTAGCGGTAAACCTGTCGATTACTGCTGCTTGTCCCACGGCTGATAACATTGCCGTGGGCATCATGTTCATAACGCCACTGGTTCCACTGAACCAACCGATCACCCTGTGGAGTCAGGTGCTTTTGCTGCTCAGCCTCTTTTTCCATCATGGATTGAGGACGCTCCAGAAGGTTATCCGCACGGTCATAC
>NZ_VCDN01000218.1:0-302 GCF_033949405.1 Xenorhabdus santafensis
ATTAGTACCAAACTGTTAACCACTGTTTTTTCCCATTTTTTTACCCTCCCCTATCTGTATTTATCCCGAAAAAATCAATTCAACACATTGATTAATCTGTGAAAAAAAATCTCTCAATCTGAACATCATATCTTGCATTCTCCTCACTGTTGCTTTTCTATTTTTTAAAATATTTTTTATAATTTCAAATTGCTCGATTTCGAAAGTTTTATAAAATACATAAATAAATTATGTTGGAGCAATAATCCAAAAAGATATCAAAATTAAGTTTTATCATCCTCGGTTAACAGTTTGGTACTAAT
>NZ_VCDN01000219.1:0-306 GCF_033949405.1 Xenorhabdus santafensis
ATTAGTACCCAACTGTCAACTCAATTAAAACAGTTCGTTGTAGACCTGTTTTACTTCTTATTTTCCTCTGCCAAATACACTCTAGTATATTGATTTATATCTGTAAAATTTACATTATTTCTCACCTCCCCACTGAAGCCTTTCATGATTAAATTCTCCTTGATTTTTAAAATTATTTTTTTGTAATTTTCAATGTTCGATTTCGAAAGTGTAATTTACTTATCGAACCGATTTGTGTTGGTCTTTTTGTTCACTTCAGGTGTTTTTCTCAGTCAGATCCTCCCTAGTTGACAGTTGGGTACTAAT
>NZ_VCDN01000220.1:0-422 GCF_033949405.1 Xenorhabdus santafensis
ATGATGGGGGAGGATTTTCTGATGTAACCATTTTCATCATTCCAGCAGTTAGCACCCAGCGATAAGGCAACCCCACTACCACGGGGGAAATTTATGTTATACCATTGCGATTCATCCCATCTGAAAACAATATGTGGTTCATTACCATGGGTTTTTAAATTGATTCTGGTACCGCCCGTACGACATGAAATTTCATTAACTGCATCCAGATAACCGCCGATCGCCAGTCCACTTTGTATTGTTTGTATTCCCCCGTTAGATAAATCACGCACCACCGCATTCTCTGCCCGTACCACCGTTTGTGATAAGCCAAGACTTTCTACAAACTGTCTTTTGTTGGGGATATCAGCCCCGTTCTGATTTTTATCTAGCTTCCCGTCTACCGCCGCCTGCAATGCCCGTATCGATTTCAGCGACACCGT
>NZ_VCDN01000221.1:0-695 GCF_033949405.1 Xenorhabdus santafensis
TAACTAGGAACAGCTAATAATACTTTCATCAAAATATCTCTTGGTATCATACCTACTTCATCAATAATCAAATACTCACATTCTAAGTTATTATACTCATTCTTTAAAAAATTCGAATTCCAATTAGATGAACATGCTTTATGAACTGTCATAGGCTTGTATTCGGTTAATTCATGTTGACTCAACAATTCTTTAATTCGTACAGACGCTTTACCTGTATACGTTAAAATAAAAGTTGTACGTGGATTAGGCTTTAATTTTTTCAACAAATTAACTAAAGTATAAGTTTTACCTGTACCAGCTCGTCCTAACAATAATGTGATTTTATTTGCTACAAAAGATTTTAATAACTCTAATTGTTCTTCAGTTAAATCAGTCTCATCAAAAACAGTCGATAACTTATTTTTATATTCAGCAACTGAAACTTGAATTAAGCGCTCATGAATTACATAATTACACTTAATAAAATCCTCTAAATCCAATGACTTTGAAAATTTCAATAAATCAATTGCATACTGATCCCTAAGCATTACAGAATGAAACTTAATAAAATCTTCTACACTATTTTCTAATACTTTTGGAACCTCATAACTTGTTGCATTAATTTGATAATCATATACTCCTAATTTCTTATACTTGGATTCTTCTTCATCTTTTTCATCAAACAACTTGATACAATTACTTGAACTAATTAA
>NZ_VCDN01000222.1:0-346 GCF_033949405.1 Xenorhabdus santafensis
ACCGGCCTGCACCAAACCACTTACCGGATGAGTATCCGCCCCGATTTGTGGCGCACTACCCTGCGGCGGAACTCCCGCATTTTCCAGCAACTCAACATTGCCGACATCATCACCACCATTCTCAAAGAGCACAACATCCGCGATGTGGTATTCAACCTGCGCCACCCGCATCCGGCGCGGGAATTTTGCGTGCAATATCAGGAAAGCGATTTCGATTTCCTGCAACGCCTGACCGCCGAAGAGGGCATTTTCTACTTCTTTGAATGCAGTAACGGGCGTAACACGCTGGTCTTTGCTGACGATTGCGGAGCCGTACCGCCGGGTATCCACCTGCCCTATCAGCCGG
>NZ_VCDN01000223.1:0-377 GCF_033949405.1 Xenorhabdus santafensis
GTGTCTCAGTCCCAGTGTGGCCGATCACCCTCTCAGGTCGGCTACGCATCGTTGCCTTGGTGAGCCGTTACCTCACCAACTAGCTAATGCGACGCGGGTCCATCCATAAGTGACAGCCGAAGCCGCCTTTCAATTTCGAACCATGCAGTTCAAAATGTTATCCGGTATTAGCCCCGGTTTCCCGGAGTTATCCCAGTCTTATGGGCAGGTTACCCACGTGTTACTCACCCGTCCGCCGCTAACTTCATAAGAGCAAGCTCTTAATCCATTCGCTCGACTTGCATGTATTAGGCACGCCGCCAGCGTTCATCCTGAGCCAGGATCAAACTCTCCAATAAAGTTAGTTTGTCTAGCATCTAAAAATAAAAATTGACGTT
>NZ_VCDN01000224.1:0-458 GCF_033949405.1 Xenorhabdus santafensis
CACATGGTAATCCGGATCATTGGAGGCAATCACCTGAGATTTTTCCGCTTTTCCCCAGGTACCCAGCCGTTGAGCCCAGACCAGCGTGCCGTTTTCGTTGAGCATTTCCCGCACAGTACCCTGATGGTCACTTACCACGTAATGCAATTTGCCTTTTTCAAAGCGGGCTGACGGTGTAAGCGCCCCCGGCTCATACAACCAGCGCACGCGGCTGTCCAGCGCCAGCGAGCCATCGGCATAAACCGATGTTTCCTCAATCAACTGATCGCCACTCCACAGATATTCCTGCCCGTAAATGGCTGTGCTGCGCAGGGTTAAATCCGGTTTGCCGTCCAGCCAGCGTTGCAGGTTTGTCGCCGTCAGCTTGCCGTCAAGCACCTTGAGCTTGCGTATTCTTCGCCCAAAAGCATCGTATTGATAGTGCCAACGGGAGCCACCCGGGGTTTCACAATGGGTGA
>NZ_VCDN01000225.1:0-813 GCF_033949405.1 Xenorhabdus santafensis
CTTGTGGCAGGGTCAGTTCGGTCAGGTTATCCATTTCGTCGTAACTGAACTGGAGAATATCCTCGCCGCTCTGTTCCTGGATCACCCGCCCTAGTGCATCGTAGGCAAAGCTGACTGTATTCGGCAATAATCCCAGTTGTTTTCCGGTGGCATTCGGTTCACGGGAGGCGGCCAGTAACCGATCCATTTTATCCCACCGGTACTGGTAATTGTCGGTGCCAGTTTCCCGTTTAATCAGGTTGCCCGCAGCATCGTAATGCAGGTAAACCGCGCGGACAGGTTGCCGGAATACCCGATCACCCAGGCGTTTTTCAACACGCAACAAACCGGCAGCATTGTATTCATACTGGATAAGGGTATCGTCAGGGCGGATTTCTTCAATCAAACGCCCTTCTGCATCACGGTTCAGCTGATAGCGGCCGCCATGGGCGTTTTCAATCTGTATCAGATAGCCTTCGGGATTGTAATGATAACGGATTTGGCGTTGCAGACGGTCAGTGGCACACACCACCTGCCCCAGTGCATTATATTCCCAGCCACGGCCGGCGTTTTCATTGCGCTGGTGATGCGTCAGCCGACCGGCATTGTCCCACACCATTTGCTCTGTCGAGCCATCCGGGTAAGTCACCCTTGAGAGCTGTCCGGCATCGTTATAGTGATAACGGACGCTTTCCATCAGGGCATTGATAAAACGGCTCAGCCGATTTTCATCATCATAGCCCCATGTGCTTCTTTGCCCCGAACAATCGGTATGGCTGATTAACTGCCCCTGACCATTCCACATAAAATGGTTGTCGCCGCCTTTGGCATCCG
>NZ_VCDN01000226.1:0-462 GCF_033949405.1 Xenorhabdus santafensis
ATTCCATGCCACCGTGGATGGGCAAAAAATCGGTGATAAATTGGCCATCCTTGTCGAGAAAATGGCTCCGGATTTAAGTTTCCCAAATAAACGTATAAGGGTAAGCTATGTCAAAGATTATAAAGAATCCCCAAAAGTACAGAACGCCCCTGATGGTGCTCATCAGAAATGGTCAAGTTCAGACCCAAACATTGCTACAGTGGATAACAAAGGCAATGTGACATTGTTGGGAGTAGGCAGCACAACAATCACGGTACAAACGGAAAGTACTGTGCAGTACAAGATGGCCAGTGCGAGTTATCAATTAAATGTGAGACGGGCAGAGCCACTGTTGAAGAATAAGGAAATTGTTGCAGTGTGGAATGATAAACAACCTTACTCAGTGATTCCTGAGTTTGACAATGCGGATGTAGATCGTGATGAGCTTTTAAAAGGGATCAGATTTACCAGTTCAGACGAAAG
>NZ_VCDN01000227.1:0-560 GCF_033949405.1 Xenorhabdus santafensis
TCGCGTGAGGCTGCAACACTATTAAGTGTGAACGAGGTATTGCTATTGCTGAAACTTAATTTAGTGCCGCGATCTATATTGCCAAACTGATGTTGCCAGCCCAATTCACCATACAAACTTACAGCAAGTTCATTTTCAGTCTGCCATTTTTTGGCGGCGCGTAAACCCAAGGTCGAGAAAGTGGCATTTTTTGACTGTTTGTCAGCATTCAAGGCTGCTGCGCCACCATGCTCATTCATCCCATTATTGCGGAAGTTAGCATAAGACAAGTTGGCAAACGGCTCTAAGTCCAGCAAAGAGGTGTTCATGCCGTAAGCGGCTTCAGTAAATAGCTGCCCGGTCTGTGCCCCATATTTGGCTTTCAGATTATCGGACTGGCTACCAAAGGCCACTGAACGTTTTGTATCAAAGCGATGCCAGCTATAAGCAACACCGGTACGCAATGCCAAGGCATTAATCTGCTTGCTGCCATAAACAGCCAGGTGGAAATTATTGCTGTCCGCTGAAGTATCAGAGCCACCATTCAAAGATGAACGCGTATAACCGGTCGCTACACCAAG
>NZ_VCDN01000228.1:0-564 GCF_033949405.1 Xenorhabdus santafensis
TACACAAGCTATCTAAAGATAGAATAGCCCCTAAATTATTTTGTCTCACTATCATCTGGAATATATTCAATTAAATCCGATAGTTTAACATTTAACTTTTCACAGATCGGTAGCAATGTATCTATTCTTAAAGACGACACATTATCATTACGCCACAACTTATTGATAGAGTTACGACTTACCCCTGTCATCCTAACCAACTCTGCAACATTATCTATATTCTTTACCGCCATAATCACACGGAAGTTATTTACTACTTTCATTTTTTATACTCCTTTTTCTCATGAAATATACATACTATTTTTCTTATAAAGGCACTTTTGTGCAAATAATAGTTGTTTTTTAACCTTTTAAACACAACTTTAGCACTTTATAAAACATTTTTAAACCTGTATGGAATAAAAAATCACATTATGCATTATTTCATACTTCATTCAAACGAAAATTAATTTCTATACATATAAGGTTATTTATTGCGTTCATTTAAACTAATTTAAAACCTATTTAAATAAAAACGTTCAAAATATGCATTATTTCATACTTTATTTGTTGAAAAATTAACCT
>NZ_VCDN01000229.1:0-277 GCF_033949405.1 Xenorhabdus santafensis
ATCAACATCCCCACAATTAAAATTATAAGAAATGACAAACCAACTCTATTTGCTATTTTTTCACCATACTTATTACATAAATAAGCATGCAACTTATCATGTTGTTTAGAAAGAAATCTATAAAAATACTTTGTTAATAAAAGTACAAAAAGATAATAGATTCCAATTAAAATAACAAAAAGAACAAATAACGTTAACATATTAACACCAGGCGAAATACAACCAAATTTAATAAGAAAACTCATAATACCACCCAAAGCTATAAATTGAAGTGGCG
>NZ_VCDN01000230.1:0-643 GCF_033949405.1 Xenorhabdus santafensis
AAACCGGTCAGCGGCGCCGCGAGCAGCATTTCCCTGACGGATGATAAATCCAAACTGACCGGCGACGGCAAAGACCCGGTGTTGGGTACCGAAATTAAGGAAGTGCCGGAAGGCAGTGGCATCTATGAAGTCACGGCCACCGCAGGCACCAAACACGGAAAGTGGACAATCAAGCCGACCGTTGACGGACATGAATTGCCATCAACCGTGATTGATTTCGGCGATTCGTTGGCCAATATGATTAATCCGGACAAGACCGAATTTAAACCGGATAACGGCACGTTGAACAAGGAAAATGAAGAAACCGATATCGTCCTGAAACTGATCGACAAAGAGGGCAAGCCGATTACCGGCGCGGTCGACAAAATCAAGTTGACGGAAGACAAAAGCGAGCTGTACGGCGAAACACCTGATCCGCGAGTCACTGATATCAAGGAAGATCCGGCCGGTAGCGGGATTTACAAGGCTAAAGTGATCGCCGGCAAGAAAAAAGGCACGCTGAAAATCACGCCTGTGGTGGACGGCAAAGAGTTGAAACCAACTCAGATAGTCTTTGGTCAGTCTCTGGCAGAAATTGTGGATACCAAAGGTTCGGTCTTTACCCCGGCGACAAACGTGTTGTCGGCTGACAATGAAGACAGCA
>NZ_VCDN01000231.1:0-640 GCF_033949405.1 Xenorhabdus santafensis
GACCGTCTTCACCTTAACGCCATCTAATTTATTCACCAATTCAATATTAACCTTTTTGCCACTGATCGGATTGTCGTATTTATCCAATAAAGTCACTGTTAATGTTGCTTCGCCTCCGATCTTAGTTTGCGCCACGCTGGTGACAAACGTGGATTTTTGCACGTCAATCGGGGCCGGTGTTACTGTCAGGGTCGGCATATCTTGATACTGTTTGCCATCCAATGACGCTTTAAACACGAATGTACCGACATTCAAAAGATTCAGGCTGATCTCAGCCATTCCTTGGGTATTTGTCTGGCTGGACAGATTTGTCTGGCGGGGGTTGTCGTAGACCAGATTGGCAGCGGGCTGCCATGACACTGTCATGCCCTCCAGGGGGTTATTGTTGGTATCAACGACTTTCAGCGAATAGCTCACGGTATCCCCCGCCTGCACGGGGCTTTGGCTGATCGCCAAATCTGTCATCTGCGGGGTACGGCTATCAGCCAGCAGGGTAAGCCGCGGTTTATTGTCTAGCGTTATGCCACCCACCGACACGGTCAGGGTCACTTCGCCGCTTTTTGTTCCGCTGATGGCGACATGATATTCACCGGGACGGGCCTTAACTTCTGTCACTTGCGCCGGAATAGTGATCCCCGCA
>NZ_VCDN01000232.1:0-417 GCF_033949405.1 Xenorhabdus santafensis
TTTCCGCTTTTCCCCATGTACTCAGCCGTTGAGCCCAGACCAGCGTGCCGTTTTCGTTGAGCATTTCCCGCACAGTACCCTGATGGTCACTTACCACGTAATGCAGTTTGCCTTTTTCAAAGCGGGCAGACGGTGTAAGCGCCCCCGGCTCATACAACCAGCGCACGCGGCTGTCCAGCGCCAGCGAGCCATCGGCGTAAACCGGTGTTTCCTCAATCAACTGATCGCCACTCCACAGGTATTCCTGCCCGTAAATGGCTGTGCTACGCGGGGTGAGATCCGGTTTGCCGTCCAGCCAGCGTTGCAGGTTGGTTGCCGTCAGCTTGCCGTCAAGCACTTTGAGCTTGCGTATTCTTCGCCCAAAAGCATCGTATTGATAGTGCCAACGGGAGCCGTCCGGGGTTTCACAATGGGTGA
>NZ_VCDN01000233.1:0-274 GCF_033949405.1 Xenorhabdus santafensis
TGAAATATTTTTAAGCAACAACGTCTACCAGAAGAAGTGATCATGTATAATTCAGCTTCTTCCGTTTTTCCGTTGATTATTATTTTGATTTTTCTTTTACTGATGTCTGTCATTTTTCATACCTATTTGGATGAATATAGTTACTCATTGGCTTAAAAAGTAATTTTTTTCAAATGTTGCATAGCTGCTCTATACGCACCTATTGAGCTAGGATTTAAGTCTTCCATTCGTTCAAAAAATTTTTTTGCATGCTCACTCATTGCAATTAAAAACT
>NZ_VCDN01000234.1:0-207 GCF_033949405.1 Xenorhabdus santafensis
TGACCCAGACGTCCCTCGCCGACAGACTGAAACAAGCCGTACCTGCGGCCGAGTACACCACGTTGCTGCTGGATGCGCCTGACAGCGTTCTCGCTGAACAACCGACCGCTAACCCTGCCCCCCGGGATTTGGGCTTGTCACCGCACCATCTGGCCTATGTGATTTACACTTCCGGCTCCACCGGATTGCCCAAAGGGGTGGAAATGC
>NZ_VCDN01000235.1:0-606 GCF_033949405.1 Xenorhabdus santafensis
CATTATCCAAAATTTTTATATTGTCTTTCGCCGAGTGTAAAATCGTTTCATTAAAATTTGTCTTCGCCTGTTGATAAGACGTCCAACCAATTACAATACTTGGAAGAATTAAAATAATAATAAATGATACAAGTAACTTTGTTTTTAAACTAATATTTAAGCCCTATTACTGGCTTAGATTTTCTTCTTAATAAGAGCCCTATAAATAAAAATACTTGGACGTCTCAAGATATTTCTAGATAATGGTCTTAGGATCATTTGGGACAATTCTTTCTCCTCCTGTGGATTTACCACATAAAAAGAGTGTTTCTCAGTGAACGTGCGGGACTCCCTACTCGCAGGCTGAGCAGCCTGACCCTCGAACCTAGATGTTAGTAGCTCTAGGGCGGCTTTCGATTCAGGACTAGCTCTCATACACGAGGTTGTTGGTCGGCGTACACACTAGAGATATCTCGAGACGTCCAAGCAATGATTCTAAATCGAAAGGAGGTCTCTTACGTGAGATTATTTGTTGGTCTAGATGTAAGTTCGTTTGATATGAAAGTTTGCTTTTTAAATGGTGAAGGAGAAAAGCTAGATTCTTTTTCAGTCAGTAATGGCTTACCA
>NZ_VCDN01000236.1:0-756 GCF_033949405.1 Xenorhabdus santafensis
GATATGGTGCTCTGTGCCATTACGGTCAGCACAATGAATGATTTGATGATCCTCGTTCAATCTCCAGACGGAACAAGAGCCATCATGCCAATGGGCGGTACGGGTCAGGTTTTCATCATCATAATCCAGTCGGTAGCCTGCGCCTTCGCTGGTTTTCTGGGAAATAACACGCCACAAACCTTCTTCGGTGGCTTCCCATGCGTAATTACAGCGCAGACCACGCTTATCCTGATGCCATGCCATCATACCGTGTTCAGTCCAACCGAATTGACGCTGGAGATGGTCATTGCGATGGCTGACACCGATAAGTCTGGCATACTCATCGTAGTGATAATGGCAAAGACGCACACGTTGGTCGTTATACAACGCCCGCCAGACGGTGGTCAGCCGGGAAACCGTCTTACCATTGATTTCCATGAGCTGATAATCACAGTGCAGATTCATTGCACCGCAACCGGTGATATTGACCATCTGATGCTGTTCGTTGTAATGGAATCGTTGCTCATTGCCAACATTATCACGGATGTGGCTTAATCGGCTGATACCGTCATTATCAAAAGCGGCATAGTGATAAACCAATTCGCCCGCATCCCGGATTTCCCATTCACCATCTTCCGTGTGTATCAGCCAGCTTTGCGCATCCGGGCAAAAGCAACGATGACCTGCCGGCACATCCGGGAACGGGATGATATCGCCGGATAAATTGCGCCAAAGCATGCCCTCTTCAACGCGGGCTAATTGACTTTCCCAGAATAA
>NZ_VCDN01000237.1:0-207 GCF_033949405.1 Xenorhabdus santafensis
GCATTTCCACCCCTTTGGGCAGCCCGGTGGAGCCGGAAGTGTAAATCACATAGGCCAGATGGTGCGGTGACAAGCCCAAAGCCCGGGGGGCAGGGTTGGCGGTCGGTTGTTCAGCGAGAACGCTGTCAGGCGCATCCAGCAGCAACGTGGTGTAATTGGCCGCAGGCACCGCCTGTTTCAGCCTGACGGCGAGGGACGTCTGGGTCA
>NZ_VCDN01000238.1:0-499 GCF_033949405.1 Xenorhabdus santafensis
GGTCTTGGAGCGGAACGCCATCTGGGTTTTGCTGCCCGGCAGGGAGCCCGGTGGGATGTTGCTGGCATGGTAGGTGCGCCCGATGACTATTGGCTGGTCGGGGTCGCCGTGCAGGAAGTCCACCACCACTTCCTGACCGATACGCGGGATGTCGAGCATGCCCCAGCCCTGTCCCGCCCACGGTTGGCTGACGCGTATCCAGCAGGAGCTGTAGTCGTCACTTTTGCCGTAACGGTCCCACGGGAACTGGAGGCGGACGCGGCCGTACTGGTCACAGAAAATTTCCTCCCCTGCCGGGCCGACCACCTTGGCAATTTGCGGGCCATCAATCACAGGCTTGTGCAGTGGCGCGGGGCGCCAGTTCTGGTTTTGACGGATAAAGCTGAAATGGCTGTGCAGCGTGGTTCCGGAGCCAGAAGTGGCGGTTTCCAGCGCTTGCGGCTGACTGCCGCTGTGGCTGGCAGAGACGGTCTGCCATGACTGATTCAGGTCAGCCCGC
>NZ_VCDN01000239.1:0-514 GCF_033949405.1 Xenorhabdus santafensis
ATGCAGGGATAACTGCTCACTTCCCTTGGCATCCTCAAACAGCAACTCGTTGTAGCCCTGTCCCTTGTGGGTCTTGGAGCGGAACGCCATTTGGGTTTTGCTGCCCGGCAGGGAGCCCGGTGGGATGTTGCTGGCATGGTAGGTGCGCCCGATGACTATCGGTTGGTCGGGGTCGCCGTGCAGGAAGTCCACCACCACTTCTTGCCCGATACGCGGAATGGCGAGCATGCCCCAGCCCTGTCCCGCCCACGGTTGGCTGACGCGTATCCAGCAGGAGCTGTGGTCGTCACTTTTGCCGTAACGGTCCCACGGGAACTGGAGGCGGACGCGGCCGTATTGGTCACAGAAAATTTCCTCTCCCTTCGGGCCGACCACCTTGGCAATTTGCGGGCCGTCAATCACGGGTTTGTGCAATGGTGCGGGTCGCCAGTTCTGGTTCTGGCGGATAAAGCTGAAATGGCTGTGCAGCGTGGTACCGGAGCCAGAAGTGGCCGTTTCCAGCGCTTGCGGCTGA
>NZ_VCDN01000240.1:0-457 GCF_033949405.1 Xenorhabdus santafensis
TGTTTCCATAGAAAATAAAGGGCTTGTTGGCGGTTATTATAGTCTTTCGTTAAAGATTAGTGATGCTAAAGACGTAGTGACGTTTCAATTGAGTGAGTTGATGCTCGTTAATGATTGTAGTTTTAATTTTGGACTAGTGAAATGGACTAGGCCGTCACAAGAGAAGAATGAGTTTGATATTAAAGTCAAAGAAAATGGAACATATGCTTTTTACGTGTTTGTGAATGGGAAAGTTAAAGGATATGTTCGTTTTAAAATTAAAGGATTTCCTAAAAATGCTGAAGGTGCTGGAGTAACTCAATATTGGGGGCAAGGTGCAAAGTATTATGAACTTCCTGAAGAACATGTAAATCCTGAGGATTTTCGAGACAAAGATGGAGAAAATAATGGAATTTGCGTGAATGAAAAAAACACCGATGACAAACCCGGGAGTTCAGGAGAAAGAGAAAAACTACAA
>NZ_VCDN01000241.1:0-526 GCF_033949405.1 Xenorhabdus santafensis
TCCTTTGATTAGCGACGCACATAAACGGGCAGGATCGAGCAAAACAGACTGCGGGATCACATGCAAACGGGCACCGTTGAGCAGGGCTGACCAGATCTCCCAAGTCGATGCATCAAAGGCAATGTTGGCGCAATGGGCAACACAGTCACGCTCGCTGATCTCTGCATAGGGATTATTGATCACCAATTGGCTGACATTGCAGTGCTCGGTCATCACGCCTTTGGGTTTGCCCGTGGAGCCGGAAGTGTAAATCACATACGCCAGATGGCGGGATGTCAGCCCCTTGGTTTGTGACGCTGGATTATGGCCGGGCTGGTTTTCAAGGTTGAGTTCCGGGCTGTCCAGCAGGATACGCGGAATCGCACCCGCCAGAGTTGTGGCAGGGAATGCCTGAACCAACGACGTATGGGTCAACAAAGCCACAGGGGAGGCATCATCAATAATGTAAGCCAGCCGTTCAGCCGGATAGCTTGGGTCGAGCGGCACATAGGCCCCGCCAGCCTTAAGGATACCCAGTAACCCGACA
>NZ_VCDN01000242.1:0-252 GCF_033949405.1 Xenorhabdus santafensis
CCGGGGTTTCACAATGGGTGAGCTGATTTTGGCTGTTCCAGCGATAGCGCCAGATCAGCGGCCGGAAGCCGTCACGCTGTTCGGTTTTTTCCTCCAAACGACCATTGTCATCATAACGATAGCGGATATCCCCTTGTTGCACTACCCGCCCGGCTTTTTGACGCTGGGTAATTTGCTGCATCGCGCCATAGGCATCGACAGGCAGGTGCTGGCTCAGGTTACCGTTGCCGTCGTAGTGGAACTGCTCTTCAT
>NZ_VCDN01000243.1:0-349 GCF_033949405.1 Xenorhabdus santafensis
GCCCCCGGAGGCGCTCTGACGGCGGTCAAGTCCCAGCGTCACCAGCGGGATGGGGGTGTAATTCACACCGAGGGTAAAGGCGGCCGGGTTTTTCTGCCGCTGTTTTTCACTCAGCAACCCGACTTCGTTACCGAAATATTGTTCGTAAGTCAGTTTACCGCCTAATTGGGGATAAGTCGGTATATAGCCCTCTGCCCGCAGGTCAAAGCCGTTGGCCGGGCGTTCTTCGTAATCGGTCAGTTTTTTGCCGTCTTTCCAGCCACTGGCACGGAAATAGCCGTTGGCCGCGAACTTCATAAAATCACGGGCGTATTCCGCCCCAAGACCGAAACGGGTATGGTCGCGGGTA
>NZ_VCDN01000244.1:0-926 GCF_033949405.1 Xenorhabdus santafensis
CCCCTCAATCCTTGAGGGACTCCCTCGCCGGTAGGCATCCCCAAAACATGGTTTTGGGAAGAACAAGAGGGTCTTGGTCAAAGTTCCCTATCAACTCCTTAATGCTCCATCATTTCGCTATCGCTTCATTCCGTCCGCTTACCGTTGACAGGTACCATAAACACTCCTCCCCCTTTTAAAAGCTGACACCCCTATATTAAAAAGTCTCTTTTTATATTCACCGCCCCACCGATCTATGGGAATTTTCTTGTAGTGAAATGACTACTTCCTCTACAAACATAATTATTTTTTGTTTTACAGGAAGAGCTTCAACTATTCTCTACTTTTCAAACATCATCCAATCTATTGATACAATCACATTCTTTATGAGAACCACTGTCGGAACAGCCATAGAATAAAACTACAGCTATTTCTATATTCATTCCTAGACCCATTCCAATAAAAAAGAGCATAAGGAAACCGAATCCCACTTTGTACAAAAAGTGGTGAAATAGACTGTGCCTATTGGGTTTCTCATGCTCTGATTTAGGGGTATGCGTCCTGTATACGTTTAAAAACGTTTGGTATGTGCTTTGTATACACCGTGGCAATAAAAAAAGAGCTCCACATATAGGAACTCTTTTTTCAATACTCATTAATTCCACCAATTTACTGCACTACTATGATTACAAATAAGATTCAATAAAATCACAAAGTATGTCAGTACCTCTCATCTCACAAGATTTTGGTAGCACCTAGCAAGATTATAATTTCATTTACCATATTCAAACCATATTCATGCAATAACAAATAGAAACCGAAAAGACAGCTATAAAAGTATGCCGAGACTTTAAATACACATATAGCCCTACAAAAACACTATATGTGAATATAACTCATTGTCGATTAGCAAAAATATGCTTTCATCATACACAAGCTATCTAAAG
>NZ_VCDN01000245.1:0-1167 GCF_033949405.1 Xenorhabdus santafensis
GATGAAAAAACACCTCATATGCATGTGGGCATGGTTCCAGTTAATGAAAAACAAAAACTATCAGCGTATTCATTTTTTAAAAACAAATCAGAACTTCATGATTTACAAGATAAAATCTATGAACATGTGAAAGAAAAGGGATTTGATATAGAGCGTGGTGTTTCTAGCGATAGGAAACATTTATCGACGCAGCGGTTTAAAGCGGTGACTTTGCAACAAGAAATAGAGAAATTAGAGCAGGAAAAGAAAGAAATAGATAGTCGTCTTTATGATTTAAAATTTTCTTTAGATCAAGCGAAAAGTGTAGATGAGATTCCAGTCAAAGAAAAAGGCGGGTTTATACGCTCTAAAACGGTCGAGATTGATTCAGAAGACTTCGAGAGTATAAAAGTATTAGCTAAGTCTTCTGAAGTTCTTAGAAGCGAAAATAGACGCCTTAAAAATGAAAAGATTAAGATTGAACGTGAAAAAGATGATTTATATAAGGGACAACGTTTTTTAGAAAGGCAAGTAACAGACTTGAAAAGAGAGAATCGAGGGTTGAAGGAAGCAAATGATTTTCTTAAGAAAACGTTGGAGCGAGTGAAAGAGATGTATAAGGAGAAGCTTCCTGAACTCGCAGGGGTGATTGGTTATGTTAAGGGGAGTATACTGGACAAGATGAATCGCAAGTTTTTAAAACGACATTTTGCTGGTGATGATGAAGTAAGGGGTGCTCAAAAGTTCTTGAATCACAAACAAGAGCATGAAGAACAACAAAAGAGATTAAAACAAGTGCGAAGAAGCCAACAGAAAAATCGGGACCAGGGATTGGAGAGATAGTGTGGGGACATTATTTAATCAACAACCAAGGATGGATTATTTTCATGGTTATGGAGTTAAGTTCATAGGTACTGTAAAGGAATTGGCTAAGAAAAATAATTTAACGATTGAAGAGACATGTAGGATTTTAGAATTGACTATGAAAATTGACGATTATGATCGTAAGGATGAGCAGTTAGCAGGTATTGGGGAACTTATCAAGGAAATGAATGAACAAATTATGGGGCTTGGTGAAGGTTTGAGTGCTATAAGTGAACGATTGCGTGATATGAGTGAAGGTATTGCGTTAATATCTATGGATGATAAAGAATAATGGCATGTTAGGAGGCTCTGTGTGAGTCTCTT
>NZ_VCDN01000246.1:0-584 GCF_033949405.1 Xenorhabdus santafensis
TACGGGTTAGGTTTTAAAGGTCTTCCTTCGCTTTTGAGGTTGGAGATTGGCTGGGGTGTGGGGCTAGCCCCGCATAGCGTAATGGGTAAATAGAATAAAAGAAAATATAAAGGTCGGTAGTACAAGCGTTTAGGCTCGTATAATGGATAGGCAAGTTGATAGTTAAATATATTCACTTTTGAGTTTATCGACTTGGCGATGAAGAAAAACGAGCCTAAAAAAGTTATGCAAGAATGTAGCGCAGCGAAAAAGGTGGAGATTTTATGAAGCAGAGCGTAAGAAAATACTACCTGTTTCTTGTTTAACCTTTTAGCAAATACAGATAGAGGGTTGTTTTGATGGAGAATGTTATTGTTACGTTGTTTGGTACTCTAGGGATTTGTTTCTTGTTTAAAGGCATGCTAGACACGTTAAAAGAAGGGTGATATGTAATGGATTTGCCTATTTGTAATGAAAAAGAGGTAACTGTTTTATCTAAAACGCTGAAATATTTGAGGAGTGATCAATCTAACCAAGTTAAGGTACATAAGGAGTACTTAGAAGACAGAGGTTGGATATTTGATGATTTAAGTTATATAGATAGT
>NZ_VCDN01000247.1:0-740 GCF_033949405.1 Xenorhabdus santafensis
AAATCTTTTACTGAAAATGATATTGACTATATTTTTTATCATTTAGATAATCTTGAGTGTTTAGTAAAAGATCGTGTTTTTCTTGAAGATGCTTTAAAAAGATATAGAGAAAAGTTAGATAAAGTAAAGAAGTAAATTCATAATTTAATGTAGTTTCTACTTAACTAGTTAATAATAATAGGGGTAGAGTTCCACTTTTTGATTAGCTTCTTGGAAAGGTTGTCTTTTATGGCTTTGGATATTGCTAAATGTGGTCGGCGGACCATTGCTCTACGTGAAAAAGCTACTGGTGATGTTATGATCCGAAGAATGTCCTGTAATCAGCTCTCCTGTCCTGTATGTGGTCCGGTCATTGCAGCGCGTTTACAACTTCGAATTAAATATTTTTCTCAGCATGAACGTTTGTTTTTCTTTAATACTATTACTTCTAAGAGTGGATTGGATGATTTAGAAAAGATTTTCACTAAGATACGTCGGGAGTTATCAGTACATTTTACTATTGATGGATATATGAAGAAAAAGAAAGTTAGTCATGAGAAAGCTTTAAAATGGTATGAAAAGAAAAAGAAAAAAATGATAGATTTTGACGTTGATGTTGAACTTGCAATTTATTCAAGAAAAAATGCAATCATTGAAGTTGCAAATTCAAAAAAGGTTTATTACAAGCGTTTAAATGTTAAACAAAAAATTGAATTTCATAAGAAATATAATCATTTAGTAGACGAGCTATTTCCATCTAT
>NZ_VCDN01000248.1:0-628 GCF_033949405.1 Xenorhabdus santafensis
GCACTCACACCCAAAAACAAAGGGAGAATTATTTTTAAAATATTTACTCTATTACATCTTGATAATTTTGAATTAAAATTTGTCGATAGTCTTCAAAAATTTGTTCGTTAACTGTATGAGTGTTACTGTAATGAAAACACCAATAATCTTTTTGAAATGGGATAGCACCTATATAACCAGCTTTTTTAAATTCCAAGCTTTGCGAAACATCATAGAAATGAAATCCATTAAATAAATCTTCTTTCCAAGGTAAATCATATTGTGTTGCAATTAATAAACCGTCAACTACTTCTGCACGAATAAAGTTATTTAAAACGTATTCATTGTTTTTTTGAAAATCTAAATAACGTTTTTGTTGATCGATATAATCAACAACTTTTCCATTGATTGTATGAGATTGCCACCATATTCCATTTATAGGTAGTTTAGAACATCCAATCATACCTATAAATCCAACTTGTGGATTAGAAACAAAAATTCCAAGTATATCTTTTAAAAAAAATATATTTTCGATAAAAACATCTTGGTGAAGATAAATTTTATATTTTGCAGGATGTTTTAAAGCTTGATTATATCCATTCGCCATGCTAGTTGCATTGTAAATAGGCAAATATTCTATTGTAAAAGA
>NZ_VCDN01000249.1:0-286 GCF_033949405.1 Xenorhabdus santafensis
TATATCAAACTGTCTAGTTTAGATTTATAATCTCATTTTCAATTAATAATTAGAGTTTAATTTTGGATATGTAAGGTTTATGTGCTTATTGATTCTGCTGGGCATTGTGATACTTGATTAAAAGCAGGTAACATTTTTTCAGCATCTATATTATGACTACACGACAAAATATATGAATAACAAAAAAAATTCATATATTGTAATTGGTTAAGTGGAATGATTTGTAGTATGTAACGAAATTTGACTTAGGTTATATTATGTAGGATTATGTTTACAGTTTGATATA
>NZ_VCDN01000250.1:0-291 GCF_033949405.1 Xenorhabdus santafensis
CGGTCATTCATAATGATGAGGCAAGCCCTCATATGCATTTGAATTTCGTACCTGTGGCGAGTGGATATAAGCGAGGACTTGAAAAGCAAGTATCATTTGATCGAGCGATTACGCAACAAGATCCAAGGTTAGATAAAACTCGTCCTTTTGATGATTGGCGAGAAAAAGAGGTTAATTTGTTAGGCGAAATGTTAAAAGAGCGTAGTATTGAACGAAAAATTGTTGGCACAAATGATTATAAAGATGTTCGTGAATACAAAGAGAGAAAAGATTTACAAAGAGAAATTCAGC
>NZ_VCDN01000251.1:0-226 GCF_033949405.1 Xenorhabdus santafensis
GATTGTGCTGGAATACCGCAAAAAAATCCTGATCCGCATGATGATGGAACCCCGGATTATTGGGCGCGGCGGGGCAATTATTCCGCTGAACGTCACGGTCAGTACCAAACACGGGCTGAAAGACATTGTCTGGGACACCGCCAATCTCGTGGGCGGGGGCGGAAAATTGGTCAGCGCCAGTGCGCCGTTGGCTGACAATTTAGCAGCTGAATCGGTGCGCGGCGGC
>NZ_VCDN01000252.1:0-470 GCF_033949405.1 Xenorhabdus santafensis
CTGTATTGAGGTCTTGTTATTCTATTCTTCAGGTATATATGAAGAAGTTGCACTCAGACGTGAGCAGCCATCAGGCCGTTTAATCAAGCTACGAGAAGCAGCCTGTGAGACGCAGAAAAAGATTATTCGGCATTTTTTTAATACGATGGGAAGGTTTAGGTGAATAGCAAATACTTTAAAGCATTAGGAGTGCTACTACTATTATTATTTATGGCTTTTATGATGAGCTTCGTTATTAATTCCGCTATTTCATTAATATTAATGAAAGATGAAATAACATTTTCTGGCACCGTTATCATTGGTGTTATGTCTTCCCCTCTATTATTTTATTCTTTGTCGGGCTCTATTTTTTTCTTTATCTTTGATAGGCTACCTAAATTTAACAAGATTATTGTTAAGTATCTAAGTAGATTGATGATTGCATCATTTATCATTAGTCTACCTGTCTATTTTTATGTGAGCTATAAGTT
>NZ_VCDN01000253.1:0-399 GCF_033949405.1 Xenorhabdus santafensis
GTGAAAAGCGGCACCGTGGGGGCAAAATGCCATCCGAAAGCGCATACCAACACTGTCCGGGCCGGCAACAAATTGGTGCTGCGCCACGGAGATGAATTCTGGATGAACGGGGCATAAGGAAAAAGCGATGACAGTCAGAATTGAGATTACGGGATATAATGCCAAGGCATTTTGCGAAAATTTCACCATTCATACGCAAGAAAGAGCCGAAAAGGCCCTCAAATATTCGGACAATATCTTCCCCGCCAGTGAGGTGGGTGGTCCAAATTCATCATGGACGCCTGAGGCGTTCAAGCGGGTTGTACAGGACGCGGTAGATAAATTTAAAAGCGGGGAGTTTCCGTTGGAGGAATGGAAGCATACGCCCCCTGAACCGAATGAGCCCCTGCCCGTCAAAGC
>NZ_VCDN01000254.1:0-645 GCF_033949405.1 Xenorhabdus santafensis
ACCAATATATTCGGAGATGCTGGTTTTACTCCTAGAAACAGTATCATAAAATTCTATAAAGAAATTCATAGAACATAAAAAAAGATTGTTCCAAATGGAACAATCTTTTTTTATATAAAACGAACATTAGTTATATACACAAATATTATAAAAACAATAATATCCGGATGTTTTTACTGATCATCCCGAAATTAAAAAATAATATGTCATGTCAAAAAGTACACTTTATGACATAACTAAAAATCTAGCGTTTTTCATTTCAAAAATAAAACATATACATTTTAATTGAAATATTTCAATTAAAATGTATATGTTTTGACATGATTATCTTAAAAAGAAATTAGAATCCTTTATTTATAAAGGGTTTGTTACTAATTTTTTTACTATTTCCCTGTTTCGAGGCGATAGGAAAAGAAACCCATAATATGAATTGATATTTCACACTTTAACATTTTAAAAAAACATATAAAATTCCGCGTTTATCCCTAACAGATTTTAGTTAACTATCATTTACTGTTATTAAGATATTGTATTTAAGTTATTAGAAATAATGGAGATTGTTGTTATTGTCCTCCTGTTCAGTTGTTTCAAAAAAACTTGTAGTAATTTCGCGGATTTATTAAAAACTTAAAATAATCTGTGAAA
>NZ_VCDN01000255.1:0-300 GCF_033949405.1 Xenorhabdus santafensis
TAGTACCCAACTGTCAACTCACTTAAAACAACTCGCTGTAAACCTGTTTTATTATTTCTTTTCATTACCAAATTCAATCTAGTCCATTGATTTACATCTGTAAAATTTAACTTATATTTCTCCTTCTTTGCCTGCCCCGTGACAGTCATTTTCTCCTTGATTTTTCTGATTATTTTTTCGTAATTTCCAATGTTCGATTTCGAAAGTGAAATTTACTTAATTAATGTTTCATGTCGGTCATTTTGACCGCTTTAAGCGTTTTTATCAGCCAGATCCTCCTGAGTTGACAGTTGGGTACTA
>NZ_VCDN01000256.1:0-1068 GCF_033949405.1 Xenorhabdus santafensis
AAGAGTAAAGACAAGAATGAGTATTATTATAGGTTAATAGCAATGTGGAATAAGGATTTAATGAAATTTGAACAAGAGTATCAAGAGTTATCAGAGAGTGAGAAGCAAGAATATAATGGCCATTTAATTGATGAAGTGGATGTGGAGGCGTAATGTATGAAAGTAGCGGGAGATTTATATTATTATTGTCCTGGTTGTAAAAAATTCCATGAGTATGGTGCAACTGAGCATAAACCAGTGAATCGAAAATTATGTTTTTGTTGTTTTAAGATTCAACCTAAAAAAACGGAAATTATTGGTGATGCTGAAGGTAGAATGCAAATTTGTGAGACTTGTCATAAAGAATTGTTTTAGTTAGTTAATTTATAAAAAAAGTAAAATAGAATGTTAGAAATTTTTAATAAGGGAACTGACTGTTATGTAAAGTCAGTTCCCTTATTTTATACTGAGGATGACGTGTAACCATTATATGGAATCTGAGGTGATTTAGATGGACGAATTGGATAAATTATTTTTGGAATTATTAAAAGATGATTATAAAAGACGTAGTGAGCCTATTTTGAGATTTAATGATGTTCTTTGGTCTTGGTTGCAAAAGGAGGGAGAGAGTTTATGGGATGGAGTAATTGAATATAATTCGTTGTTGGGTTGCGCGGAAGATATGGGTCGTCTTTATGCAATTGTTGAAGGTTTACTGAATGATTTGGCAACGAAAAGGGAGTGGGATGATGATATGTATTATTTAGCAAGATCTGTTTTGTGGGATTAAAAATGTTTTTTTGTTGTTGGTTTTAATTAGGAGAATTAAGAATTGAATGAGGTTGAAATGGAAGTTGAATAGAGAGGTATTGAAGTGAAAACCTTCTGAGTGTAGCAAATAGCATTTAGGAGGTTTTTTTACAATCTAATAGAGAACTAACAAAAAGAGTTTTTTCTTTTTTAAAATTTAAAATTCGTGAATTTGTAAATTTATTTTTTAAGTTTATTCCGAGATATATTTTGTGCTGATGATTTTGTTTTACTACCGTACGAGGTAAAAACCTAAAGTGTGCGCATGAATTTTTTTAG
>NZ_VCDN01000257.1:0-268 GCF_033949405.1 Xenorhabdus santafensis
TAATCACGGTACTTAAGTGTAAATGTCAAGATAAACATGTACATTTTCGCTTGTTTAAGCATGTACAAAATCAATCATTTTCTTTACTAAAATGATCTTTAATTCGATAGGATTGTCCTACAATACTCACAACTGTGGCATGATGTAAGACACGATCTAGTATGGCATTGGCGAGTTTAGGGTCCTGGAATACTTCGTCCCAAGACTTGAAGTTGATATTGGTCGTTAGGATGGTACTACGCTTTTCATAACGCATATCGATTAATTG
>NZ_VCDN01000258.1:0-399 GCF_033949405.1 Xenorhabdus santafensis
TCCAGCTGGAGGAGCCAAATTATGAGAAGCCCGATTAGTTTTACTAGTCGGGCTTTTCGCTTTTTAGTGATCCAGCCCACCTTCTGCCGATACTTCAACAAAATCACCACACTCAAATATCTCACACAACGCCCTGTTTAAAAATAAGTCCACGAATTTTGAATTGTGACAAAACGGTAAGGGAATGCCTCTCTGAAGCATAAAAGGCTATCGTTAAGTAACTATAAAATTAAATAATTATGCAGCTAAGGCAAGTGAACACGGCCAATAAAGAGGCAACTTGAAAGATGATGAGTATAGATAAGATCAAAAACGCCCCAACACGTACATATTACCATCAATCAAACAGTTATCTCGATTTTCTGCTTTGACAAATGCAAAGAGTCCCGTTAATATGCA
>NZ_VCDN01000259.1:0-269 GCF_033949405.1 Xenorhabdus santafensis
TAATTCCTCTAGACTAAGTTTTTCAAGGAATAGCTCCATCATGGCGGTGCCAAATATAGAAGAATCCACCTCTTGTGAGAACGTATTACACTTATAACTTAAGTGCTGTAGAAAATGTTGTTTTTCCTTTGTTAACATCCTAACGAGATGATAACGTGATCTTGTTAATTGTTGAAGTGCCACATACTGGCTTTCTTTGACGATGGACATTTGATTCCGTCCAAATCGTAAGTAATCAGCGATGACAAATGCATCAATCTCATCTGTTT
>NZ_VCDN01000260.1:0-597 GCF_033949405.1 Xenorhabdus santafensis
ATGTTTGCAAAAGTTTCTAATAGGGGTACCGCCAGCATTTCGGAAAAAAACCACGCTAAGGATTTTTTCTATAAAAAAAGCCGTTATATTAAGAATAAAACGGCTCTTTTATACGTAAAGGACGTAAATTCATTTGCCCAGTGTCATGTAATCCTTCAAATTTGTATTCTCCAAGAAAATTGATATGTTCCCATCCTAACGGCCACGCATATGGCATTAAATCTTCTCTAAATTCTCCTCTTGCTTTTAATTCTTCTACGGCTTTTTCCATATATACAGTGTTCCACACACTTATAGCGTTAATAATTATGTTTAGTGCACTAGCTCTTTGTAACTGGTCTTGGAGAGCACGTTCTCTAAATTCTCCACGTTGTCCAAAAAATATAATTCTAGCTAATGCATTGATTGCTTCTCCTTTATTTAAACCTTTTTGAACCCGTCTCCTTACGGCTTTATTAGATATGTAATCCAGCGTAAAGAGGGTTTTCTCGATTCGTCCCATTTCTCCAAGTGCTGTTGCGAGTTTATTTTGTCTTGCATATGATCCGAGCTTCCCCATGATAAGAGCGCTAGATACTTTTCCTGTTTGAACCGAGT
>NZ_VCDN01000261.1:0-206 GCF_033949405.1 Xenorhabdus santafensis
AACTTTAAATACACATATAGCTCTATAAAACACTATATTTTAATATAACTCATTATCGATTAGCAAAAAACAGGTCAAAACTTTGAATTTTGTTAATTATGTTCCGCTCCGCTACACGTCTAAAGGGATTCTTAGATGTCAACCTTCCAATACCCTTTAGACCTTAAACGGAGGGAAAGTATTTTGTAACCCCTTGTAACCCAGTT
>NZ_VCDN01000262.1:0-266 GCF_033949405.1 Xenorhabdus santafensis
CTTATTAGTCGAATCCAAGCAACATTTTTATTAAAAAAGGCCAAGTGAAATTATATTTATATAGCTTCACTTGGCTGATAAAAAATTTCTGCCACTTATTCTATTTTATTTAAATCAATCAAATTATACTAACGGGCAACCAAGTGCGGCTATTTCCCTTTAGTAACGACAGGATATATATTACGGTTTGCTACTGCCCTGTATCACCAAATCACAGCCTCCATTAGCATTGGATAAGAGACTACCCCAAAAGGCATTTTGTAGTA
>NZ_VCDN01000263.1:0-646 GCF_033949405.1 Xenorhabdus santafensis
AAGTGTCAAAAAACGTTATTCTTTCTAAAAAGCTAGCTAGAAAGGATGACATTTTTTATGAATCTTTCAATTCAAGATGAATTACAACTATTTTCTGAAGAGCTGTATCGTCATTTAACCCCTTCTCTTTTGGAAGAACTCGCTAAAGAATTAGGTTTTGTAAAAAGAAAACGAAAGTTTTCAGGAAATGAATTAGCTACCATATGTATCTGGGTCAGTCAACGTACAGCGAGTGATTCTCTCGTTCGACTATGCAGTCAATTACACGCCGCCACAGGCACTCTTATGAGTCCAGAAGGACTCAATAAACGCTTTGATAAAAAAGCGGTTGAATTTTTGAAATATATTTTTTCTGCATTATGGAAAAGTAAACTTTGTAAAACATCAGCCATTTCAAGTGCAGCACTCACGTATTTTCAACGAATCCGTATTTTAGATGCGACGATTTTCCAAGTACCGAAACATTTAGCACATGTATATCCTGGGTCAGGTGGTTGTGCACAAACTGCAGGTATCAAGATTCAATTAGAATATGACTTACACAGCGGACAGTTTTTAAACTTCCAGGTAGGTCCTGGAAAAAATAATGATAAAACATTTGGAACAGATTGCTTAGATACCTTACGGCCGGGTGATCTGTGTATTC
>NZ_VCDN01000264.1:0-476 GCF_033949405.1 Xenorhabdus santafensis
AAAAACACAAGTCAAATGACTTGTGTTTTTAGTTGCTTGGCGACGTCCTACTCTCACAGGGACAAGGTCCCAACTACCATCGGCGCTAGAGAGCTTAACTTCCGTGTTCGGTATGGGAACGGGTGTGACCTCTCTGCCATCATCACCAAACTATGAAGGCATATTCCTTCAAAACTAGATAACATTTGCTACATATTATATGGTTAAGTCCTCGATCTATTAGTATTCGTCAGCTCCACATGTCACCATGCTTCCACCTCGAACCTATCAACCTGATCATCTTTCAGGGATCTTACTAGCTTACGCTATGGGAAATCTCATCTTGAGGGGGGCTTCATGCTTAGATGCTTTCAGCACTTATCCCTTCCGCACATAGCTACCCAGCTATGCCCTTGGCAGAACAACTGGTACACCAGCGGTGCGTCCATCCCGGTCCTCTCGTACTAAGGACAGCTCCTCTCAAATTTCCTACGCCC
>NZ_VCDN01000265.1:0-345 GCF_033949405.1 Xenorhabdus santafensis
ATGTTACCAAACAAACGAAGACCTAACGTTAATGTGTTAGCAAACTCCTCAATAACCTTTAATGGGAATAAGAATTTCATAGGTTGGAAATAACCTTTTACGTACTCTTTCGTACCCTTCATCTTAATTCCATAATAATGGGTGAGGGTAACTACCATCACGGCTAATGTTAATGTAACTGCTGGATCAGACGTTGGTGATCTCCACCATGCAATATGTTCGCCAGCTTCAGTTGCTGAATACATGAATGGTAAACCAAGGAAGTTCGATACGATGATAAACATGATAAGCGTAACGCCAAGCGTTAAGAAACGTCCACCTGTTTTCCAATCCATCGTACTATTG
>NZ_VCDN01000266.1:0-283 GCF_033949405.1 Xenorhabdus santafensis
TCTTAAATTAACTCGATTACCTCTGTCTTCTGTTGAAAAATTAATCGACTTAAAAGATGCTGAACAAAAAGAAAATGAACAACGAAAAAAAGAAGCTGATAATCCTCCATTTGTACAAATTTATAAAGGAATGGGGTTAAAAGCTTTACAACTATTAATTAAAGATAATCAGTTAGCTAGTGAAATTTTGGTCTTTTTTTAGATAATATGAACAATAACAATCTAGTAATGGATTCACAACAACTTTTAAGCAAAGAATTCGGAAAAGGTAGAACAACAATAT
>NZ_VCDN01000267.1:0-1017 GCF_033949405.1 Xenorhabdus santafensis
ATTATATACAGGAATTACAAGAGCGAAGAAAAATATAAAAGTTTATGTGCCGGATGAAAAGGTTTTATCGACTATGATAAATTGTGTTCCAGAACCGGTTTCGAATATAACATTAAATAATGTTTTTGATTTAGTAAATGGGATTTTAGATATAAAAAAAACATCTTCAATGGGCTGAAGATGTACAAAAATGTAGATTCTTCAATGGGTTGAAGAATCATAAGACTGAAATGATTGTTAAAGAATCTAATTGTATTATATATGTAATTTGTAGCATGGTCTATTTAATTTAATTTTTCGGAAGGATTTGTTGTTTATGTATGGTGCTTATTTAGATCCAGAAGATAGGGATAGAATAATGGGTAGTTTGTCTGATGAACAACAAGAGTATTTACGTATTTTTTTGAAGAGAGGTAATCAGACAGCATTCTCTAGTGTGTTAGCTAGATTAAAAGGTGGCGAATCTGAAAAGGATGCTGAACATATATCTACTCAATGGATGTTTATTGAGTAGATTGATGCAGGAAAAGTTTCGAAAGATCATCCGTGTGAGTGTGGTCGTCCTTTACGTTATCAATATATTGTTAAGAATTTAGTGACTAATAAAATTTTAAAGTTTAGTAAGGATCACTTTAAAAAACATACAGGTTTACCTTCTAGTATTGTTAAGGCAGTTTTGAAGGGAATGTATAAGATTGATTGTGAGTTAGATGAAATTTTGATTAAAATTTCATCTGGTTGGTCTTTATTTGAGAACTTAGGTATGGATTCTATTCCTAATGATTTGATTATCCCTATAGATATTAGAGAGCATTTAGAATTAGATTTACCTTTATTAGAACGTCAGGTTATGAGATTAAAAGGTGATTTGAGAAGTTATAATTCATTAAAGAAGAATATTGTTGAGAAAAATGATTCTGTAGATTTTGAAATAAATGAGGAAAGAGAAGAAGGACAAGCTTCTTTGTTTGATGAAGACATTGTTTTTGGATTTAATTTAGATGATGATAATGTTCA
>NZ_VCDN01000268.1:0-412 GCF_033949405.1 Xenorhabdus santafensis
GAAATAGTTACCTATGTATTAAAGAAAGAAGAAAACCGTATTTTTCGTGTCCGAAAAACCATAAAAAAATGCCCTTCAATCCACTTCGTGGACAAGGGCATTTTTTCTTTTAAAAACAAAAATTATTCCTATCTCTCAGCCTCTTCATTTTCACTTCTAAGCGTTTTTAAACAACTTATAATATTTTCTCTTTAAGAATTACACATCAATCCCCTATACCTCAAAAACATATATTTCAGAACACGTTCGAAGTGTTGCCATGAAAAAATCGAGAAATTCTCGAACTTTACCTGCTAATTAGAATAACAGGTAACTCCCTTTACACTTTCTTTATCTAAATAAAACAAATTCAAGCAAGGCTCTACAATCTTCCCTATCTTTTGCACTGAAATATAAATTTGTTTACATATTT
>NZ_VCDN01000269.1:0-1083 GCF_033949405.1 Xenorhabdus santafensis
ATATTTGATTATCGTATACTTGTAAACCGACGGTTTTACCTTGATAGTCAGCTGGAACTGAGTATTGATTCGATTTGTAAGATATCATGCCTGATGTATTAACTTTTACAAGTTTATGCTTAATCATATAGGAATCTCTTATCGCGCTCTTCGGGAGTGGTTGTAGGAGATTCTTTTCCTGTTTTAGGGCAAACACTGGAATCTTACCAGTCCCTTGATGAAATGTTTGATTAATTCTTGCACATAATTTTTGCACAAATTCATGTAATTCTTCAAAAGTGAATCTTCCTTGATAAGCATGAATTTCGTCTAGAAGTTTCATTGGCGCTTCTACTTTCCCTTTGGTATTTGGTCGCCCTGCGATACAAGGTTGTACCTTAAATCCAAAATCTTGAGCGAATTGGGCAAACTTATTGTTAATCGTTCCTGTAAAGTGTTCTGTTCGAGCTTCATCCATTACCGTCTTCATATTATCCGTGACAATTACCTTCGGTACACCACCAAACATTTCAAATGCCTCTGTCATAAATGACATTAAAACACTTTGTGATTTTGAAATATTCAAATGAAAAACTTTAAATCTCGAGTAGGACAATAAAAGTACAGCTACATTCACATATACGATTTCGCCACTTTTGGTTTCAAATCGTATGCTTTCTTTCCAATCTAATTGAGCTTGTTCTCCTGGAGGTGTCTCATAACGGACACCCACTGAATGACCTGATAAAATACGCTTCCCCTCATCAAAATATGTTCTAAATTCAGGCTTTCTATTAATATAAGCACGAAATGCAGACTGTGAACATTTTAAACCGTGATTGTCTGTTAGATACTGCCATAACACTCGTTTGTAGTAGAAGATTTGTTTAGAATCACTAGATAAAAGAGCTGCAATCACTTCATAATATGTATCGATTTTCGATGTTTTATTTTTTGTCCCTTTTGGTGTAAAACCATTCAAATACTTATCTATGGTACGCCGATCCACATTCAATTCTCTGGCTAATTGACTTTTATTTATCTTCATTTTTAAGTTCCCCATTAGTTTTTTAAAATTTGGTAAGTCTGAAAGACTTTTAACCT
>NZ_VCDN01000270.1:0-350 GCF_033949405.1 Xenorhabdus santafensis
GTCCAGCTGGAGGAGCCAAATATTCTGAGAAGCCTGATTAGTTTTACTAGTCGGGCTTTTTGCTTTTTATCCCCCTGACTTTATCTTGCTTCTGTTTAGACATTTTTCCCCTATCCAACCAAAAGCAGGTTACAACAGTTTATCGCTGATATTTCTGCCTTTAAAAAATTCCCTTTCATCTGCTACTTTCCTTCCGAATCAATTTACCCTGACTTCTCTTTGGCTAGTGATTTCCCTTCAAACCAACAGAGTAAAGTCTAAAAAAGACGCACAAAGCTCACATTGAAAGCAATCAAACCACTATTGTGCTTTTCTGCTTTGACAAACCGAAAGAGTCCCGTTAATATGCA
>NZ_VCDN01000271.1:0-276 GCF_033949405.1 Xenorhabdus santafensis
GGTTACTGCGATATTCTTAAATGAATGTTAAATAAAAATAAGAAAAATATAGGGTTAAAAAAGGGAAACGTATAAAGACGTTGAATATTTTTCTTATAAATAGTAAAGTTGCGATTGTTGTTCCATATATTGAGTTGTATGGTATAAATAAAGAAGGAGGTGCCAAAGAATGAACAGCAATGAAATATATGTTAGTCTTGACATCGGTACATCCAATGTTAAAGTCATCATTGGTGAAATGGTTAATGACAGCTTAAACATTATTGGTGTTGGAAA
>NZ_VCDN01000272.1:0-358 GCF_033949405.1 Xenorhabdus santafensis
ACTTGGAATATCGCTTACCACATGTGTTGAATATCAGTTTTACAGGAATGAACATTGAACCATTTCTTGTGAACTTAGATTTAGCTGGCATTGCAGTATCAAGTGGTTCTGCTTGTACAGCTGGTTCGATTGATCCATCACATGTATTAGTAGCGATGTTTGGAAAAGACTCCGATCAAATACGTTCATCCGTACGCTTTAGTTTCGGTCTTGGAAATACGAAAGAGCAAATTGAAAAAGCGGCGTACGAAACAGTGAAAATCGTGAAGCGATTAACACAAAATTAGCATGGGAGGTGACATGATGAACAAACTACCTCATGAAACACGCGTTGTCATCGGGATGTCCGGTGGCGTCG
>NZ_VCDN01000273.1:0-713 GCF_033949405.1 Xenorhabdus santafensis
CTGTGTTTTTGCTAAACAGTCGCTTGGGCCTATTCACTGCGGCTTTCCGTTAAGAAAGCACCCCTTCTCCCGAAGTTACGGGGTCATTTTGCCGAGTTCCTTAACCAGAGTTCTCTCGCACACCTTAGGATTCTCTCCTCGCCTACCTGTGTCGGTTTGCGGTACAGGCACCTTTTATCTCGCTAGAAGCTTTTCTTGGCAGCGGGGAATCAAAGACTTCGCTCCATAAGGAGCTTCCCCATCACAGCTCAGCCTTCACGATAAGCGGATTTGCCTACTTATCAGCCTAACTGCTTGGACGTGCACAACCAATCGCACGCTTCTTCTATCCTTCTGCGTCCCTCCATTGCTCAAACGATAAAGAGGTGGTACAGGAATATCAACCTGTTGTCCATCGCCTACGCCTGTCGGCCTCGGCTTAGGTCCTGACTAACCCTGAGCGGACGAGCCTTCCTCAGGAAACCTTAGGCATTCGGTGGACGGGATTCTCACCCGTCTTTCGCTACTCATACCGGCATTCTCACTTCTAAGCGCTCCACCAGTCCTTCCGGTCTGACTTCACTGCACTTAGAACGCTCCCCTACCACTGATACCATTGGTATCAATTCGCAGCTTCGGTGGTGTATTTAGCCCCGGTACATTTTCGGCGCAGAGTCACTCGACTAGTGAGCTATTACGCACTCTTTAAATGGTGGCTGCTTCTAAGCCAACAT
>NZ_VCDN01000274.1:0-300 GCF_033949405.1 Xenorhabdus santafensis
TTAGTACCAAACTGTCAACTGCAATAATTACACCTTTCTTAAGGCTAGTTCATTTTTTTTATACCTGCAAAAATCAATGTAACTCACTGATATAAGATGATTTAAAAATCCACTCTTATTTTTTCCCTTCTCCTGCGTCGTCCATGACATTTTTTCCTTTTTTATTAGACGTTTTTCAAAATTTATACTCTTATCAAATTCGAAAGTCCAATACTCTGAAATGTTTGTTTTAGCTAGTTTATTTATCTTAAATTATTTCGATTTAAGACTAAAAATCCTCAGTTGACAGTTTGGTACTAA
>NZ_VCDN01000275.1:0-238 GCF_033949405.1 Xenorhabdus santafensis
CATTTGATTAATAATTTGTCCAATCACTTCATTACCTTCAATTGAATGTTGCTCCATACCTTCAGAAGCAACCGCAACTTGTTTCGCAGCCCCAGTTATTTCTTCTACCTTATCTTCCATTCCATGCACAATTCCTAAACATTGTTGTACTGAAGTTTTTTGAGACTGTGCCCCTACTCTTAAACCTTCAATAGAACTTGCAATCTCTTGAACTGCCATACTGTTTTCCTCTGTACTC
>NZ_VCDN01000276.1:0-253 GCF_033949405.1 Xenorhabdus santafensis
CTGGTGAAGAACAGTTTGATCGCCAATTAAATATAAAAGGACAGGCTGTTATTGCGAACCGTCTACCTATTAAAGTAAAGAATAAAGTAACTGGCGTTGTATCGAGCTTACGTTTGAAATCTGAAATGGATCAGTTAACAGCAGAATTATCCCAGACGAAGCAATATACAGAGGCATTACGAGCGCAAACGCACGAATATAACAATTTATTGTATACGCTTTCAGGTCTTATCCAATTAGAATCATACGAAGA
>NZ_VCDN01000277.1:0-976 GCF_033949405.1 Xenorhabdus santafensis
AAAACTAAGAAGACCGAAAAAACCAAAAGCAAACAAACAAAACAAACATAAAATCACACTATATAATTCGAAAAACTCAATACAAACACAAAGTGGCAATTAGACTACGACAAAAAATAGTGTGGCAAATTCCAAGGAGGAAGTCCAAATGACAGCAAACACTCGCCACATGGAAACACAAAAAATCGAACGTAAAGTTACTAAAATCGGCAATTCTTTAGGTTTAACATTACCGCAAGAATTTTACACTACTCTAAATATCAAACAAGGTGACGTTGTAAGTTTAGAAATTAACGAAGAAAACGAACAAATCGTTATAAAAAAATCCAAAAAAATTTCTATGCCAGAGGATCTCAATCCTAAGTTCTTGGAATCGTTAAACAGAACCATCAATAAATTTGACGGTGCATTTAAAGATTTGGTAAACAGATAATTATCCTTCAGGCGTGGAGGAAAGTAGGAAAACCGAAATGACAATTTATATAACAGAAACTCAAGCTATTTTTATCAATGAAACACTTATCGACATGTATTCACCTAATGAACAAAGAGGTGTTAAAGATACAGGGTTATTACAATCAGCAATATACCGTCCACAACAAACAGTAGCACAAGAGGATGCATATCCGACTATCTTCCACAAAGCCACTGCATTATTTGAATCATTGGCTAAAAACCACGCATTCTATAATGCAAACAAAAGAACGGCATTAGCTTGCCTAGAAATGTTTCTGTTATACAATGAGTATGAATTAAAAATGTCCGAACAAGAAGCTTCAGATTTCACTGTTAACGTAGTAGAACAGAGATTATCTTTTGAAGAAATCTTAAAAGTTATAAAAGAAAACTCATCAAAATTACCTTTAAATTAAAAAAAGACGTGGGATTTAACCACGTCTTTTTTATTAAACAAACTATCTTCAAGGATGTTATACAAGGCTCTACAATCCTCGCTATATTATGCAAAACAAGTTCC
>NZ_VCDN01000278.1:0-322 GCF_033949405.1 Xenorhabdus santafensis
CTGATTGGTATTCAGGATCTTTTAGTAAAGTTTTCATTAAATTTGTTTGTTCTTTCCCCATACTTTTAGCGAACTTCGATGAGAACTCAGGGTCTTTAAAGAGCTTTTCCCAGAATTGTTGCCCTTTTTCAGATACCAGTGCATCTTCAATCGTTTTCTTTACTACTGTTTCATCTAGTATGAGTGTTTGTTTCATTTTTTCATCAGTTAATACATCTTGAATAGCTTTCTTACCTTGATCTGTTTTTAAAATATCAACAATCATTTTCTTGGTTTGATCGTAATCTAGTTCGGATTTCGTTTCTTTTCCTTTTGCGCATGC
>NZ_VCDN01000279.1:0-227 GCF_033949405.1 Xenorhabdus santafensis
ATAATCTGTGAAAATCACCTCTGTTTTATTAACAGAAATAATAAACAAATCTAAATATAACGATAACTTTCATTGTTATTACAAATTATTTTTGTTTGAAAATGTTTTACAAAAAAATTAAAAACATATTTCTAAACAATATTTACCTTCAACAATATTTATACCTTCTTGCGAAATAGTAATTAATTTTACATCATCAGTAGTTACTGAAAGTGTATTTCCAGGAG
>NZ_VCDN01000280.1:0-332 GCF_033949405.1 Xenorhabdus santafensis
GGAGAATGCTCTGTTAACATTGCAAATTGAGTACGCATTCCTTTTAGTTTCACTTTCAGCTCTGCCACCGCTTGATGGTAAGGTGCTAAAAATTCTTCCCAATTTCGATTCATTTCAACCACCACCAAAATCAATCCATTTGCTTATAGAAATACTTTTTCTACAGCAGTTACTAATTCTTCTCCGTAATTTGCATTACCTTCAATATTTTCAACTAAATATTCTACTTCTTCTTTTAAATTTTCTAATTCCATTTCAACGTCATTCACACGAACGAACATTACTATATCGTTATTCATCGCTTCATGCATTGCTTCCCAGCATGTGTGCGG
>NZ_VCDN01000281.1:0-364 GCF_033949405.1 Xenorhabdus santafensis
CAAGGGGAAAAGTTCCCCTTGTGGGGTGTGGGGCAAAGCCCCTAGCATTTGTCACGCTATGGCGTGATTTGGCGAAGCCAACAAGGTCTCGCAGAGCCCACACCAAATGTAATTTGGTATAGTGGGCTATACCAAAACTTTGGATTCGCTCTCTCGATATGTTATGATAACCTTAAAAGTAGTCCTCTTACGGAAGACAATTGTGAGGGAAAAACATGAACAAATTCGCAATCATTCACATGCAGAAATTTCAAATTTCTGATGTGCAAGGGATTCAAAAACATAATCAAAGACAAGGAAAAAGTAAATCAAATTTAGACATCGATTATTCGAAAAGTGAACAGAATTATGATTTGTTGAATCA
>NZ_VCDN01000282.1:0-568 GCF_033949405.1 Xenorhabdus santafensis
CACGGTACTGGTTCACTATCGATCACTAGGGAGTATTTAGCCTTGGGAGATGGTCCTCCCAGATTCCGACGGAATTTCACGTGTTCCGCCGTACTCAGGATACATTCAAGAGAGAACGAAGTTTCGACTACGGGGTTGTTACCCTCTACGACGGACCTTTCCAGGTCGCTTCGTCTACCTCGTTCCTTTGTAACTCCGTATAGAATGTCCTACAACCCCAAGAGGCAAGCCTCTTGGTTTGGGCTATGTTCCGTTTCGCTCGCCGCTACTCAGGAAATCGCATTTGCTTTCTCTTCCTCCAGGTACTTAGATGTTTCAGTTCCCTGGGTCTGTCTTCCATACCCTATGTATTCAGGTAAGGATACCATACCATTACGTATGGTGGGTTTCCCCATTCGGAAATCTTCGGATCAAAGCTTACTTACAGCTCCCCGAAGCATATCGGCGTTAGTCCCGTCCTTCATCGACTCCTAGTGTCAAGGCATCCACCGTGCGCCCTTTCTAACTTAACCAAACTAAAAATAAAAAAATATGAGCTACACTGTTATCTAGTTTTCAAAGAACATAC
>NZ_VCDN01000283.1:0-232 GCF_033949405.1 Xenorhabdus santafensis
TAAGAAGTTGTTCGATACAGCTTCTTGTGCTGATGTAGAAACTTTCGCCATCGCTACAGATTCGAACACTTTATTCGCAACTTTTTGCAAATCAAACTCTACACCGTTTGCCATTTTGTTTAAGTGTTTAATGTATAGCTCTTTATTACCGCCTCCGCCAGGGATTAAGCCAACACCTACTTCTACTAAGCCCATATACGTTTCGCTAGAAGCTTGAATGCTCGCTGCTGGT
>NZ_VCDN01000284.1:0-981 GCF_033949405.1 Xenorhabdus santafensis
CCGAAAAAATTGAGGAATTGGAAGAAAAGTATTACGAGGCTGATCGAAAGGCAGATAATGCTGAACTTCAATTCGGTTTACTGGAAAAAGAAGTAGATAAGCTAAAAAAACATCGAACAGAGGCTATTGTATATAAAAGTATCTTGCAAGATACAAACAGAGATATAAAAATTAGTGAACTAGAAAAGAAAGGACGTTTAGTCCTGTTTAATCTAGAAAATGGACATGAACCGAAGAACCAAAAAGAAGGCGAGCAATGGCTTTCTATCTTGGAAGAGAATAAAAAGGCAAAGACAATCCCTCAGAAGCGTCTAGAAACCTTTATAGAACGTTTAAAGGTATTTCTAAATAAAATACTAAGGAAAGGTAGAGAATTCTCTCTAGAGGGCTTACAACGCAAATCAGAGCAGTTAAAACAAACGAGACAGCCAAAAACAAAAAGAGATAGAGGGATGGAGCGTTAAAAAAGGCGATACCGATTGTAACAGGCATCGCCTTTTTGCTCTATTTTTTCATAGATAGAATAAAATTTACGCCTTGTTGGTTGTTTTTGCCCATCCCCCGAAAAATAACATTCGGTAAAAAATGTATTTCTATGACCTATTTTTACATGTATCTCGGCTGAATCTCTTATATGTATAGAAAAAGCTTAATATAAAAAAATAGAATATGTGTCATATGATACCGAACTGAACCTGTAAGAAATCAGGAAGAAGAGATATCTGTGAAAGAAAAAAGAGGCCTCATACACTCTAAAACGGTTGAAATCAGTTTAGAAGATTTTCAAAGGATTTAAAATCCTTGCAAAAACGTTAGAGGCTTTTAAAAAAGAAAATGAGATGTCAGAAAGGCAAAACAATGCGTTGAAAGTAAATAATTATTACTGTTGATTAGTTTTTAAGTGTACTATATTTCTTTATTATGAGTTAACAGCTGTAATAAGTCTGCTATTATCTACAGTTTGATCTTCTATTGTTAAAC
>NZ_VCDN01000285.1:0-450 GCF_033949405.1 Xenorhabdus santafensis
CTCGGTCACAATGTATTAAAAATAAAGAAAAAAGCCCTTGTTTTGAAGTGAACCCCGAAAACGGGACACCAATCAAAACACCTAAACCACTTGTTCCCTAAATTCTTTAGGGGATAGGTGGTTTAATTTTTCTTGAATTCGCACACAATTGTAGTAATGAATGTATTCTAGCACAATCTTTCGCACAGTTGTGTTGGATACTTTTGTTATCTTTTGTGAATAGAAAGCTTCACTTTTTAAATGACCAAAGAAGCTTTCCATGACGGCATTATCATGGCAATTTCCTCTCCGGGACATGCTGGTGATCATGCCGTTTTCTTTGGCATACGCTTGAAATTCTTTTGCTGTATAAATACTTCCTTGATCCGAGTGAAGAAGGACATCTTTTACTTTTCGCCCTCTCATTGCTTGTTTCAATGTTTTCATCGCTAATGTCAGTGTTTGTGATTC
>NZ_VCDN01000286.1:0-435 GCF_033949405.1 Xenorhabdus santafensis
ATCTTGTGGTTAATGGACTTGGCGTTCAACATTTTGACATTCTTTAAATAACTAATGTACTCTAAGATATTTTGTCGGTACAATTTTGTTAATTTTCTGTCATAGGAACCTTCAAACCATTTTATGTACTGTCTAATACCTGATGTGTATCCCTGAACAGTGTTCTCAGTTTTATTCTCTTGTTTAAGATAAGAAGAAAACTGTTTTGCAACATCCATGTGATTTCCTCCGCGTCTATAAATTGTGTTGCGTCTAAAAGTATTTATTTATCGATAAATTGTGTTGCGTTAAACCCCTAGATTTATATTTATTATAACACCTAATACAACACAATTAATATTGTGTTGTATTATTTTTTGTATAAAAAAAGACACTGTATGTGTCTTGGAATAATGATATATTTTCTGATTTTTTAACTCTGATTTTCTTAGCGTG
>NZ_VCDN01000287.1:0-681 GCF_033949405.1 Xenorhabdus santafensis
TCAGTTCACCCCATTATTTAAAAATAGCTAGTAAAACAATAATTACCCATGGCATAAAACCAATTAAATCAAATTGTTTTTTTCCTGTTTCAAATTCAAAAATCCCTTTTAACGCACTAGATCGTCGTAATCTTTTAATATTTTCCGCTTCAATTCTTGCCGGTTTTTCTAAATTATAAATGTGATACACATAACCGTGATTATCATCAAGTAATCTCAATTCATTATCACGTGGTAACATGGCTGTACTCGTTTCTAAAATCTCCGAATCAAACGATATAACCTGTTCTACAGTGCATGTACCCTCTTCCTTAATAATTAACGCTCTATGTCCTTCAAATTGTGGCTGTACTTTTCGTTTCGTTTTAGCTAACATTTCAATCACTCTCTCTTTTTAATTCCATTTTCTTTTTAACCACATACAAGGTAACACTATAAATAGAAATACAGATAAACAAATCGCACTTGATAACTCAAACATTGCATTAAAAGCCTGCATTTTTAACTCTCCTTTTTCGAAGTTGCATCACAAACTAAAATTAATAAACAACTAACGACTCCCAATATCAAATAAATCATTCTTCTATACCTCTAAAGAATTTCAATGTATCTATTACCATCCAAGAAACAATTGTCGTAAAAAATATTAATAAAATAGCTTGTCCTATAATATCCAATATC
>NZ_VCDN01000288.1:0-926 GCF_033949405.1 Xenorhabdus santafensis
TAAACTACTGTAAGTCATGATGATATAGCAAACAAAATATACGAAAACTAAAGCAAATAACGTCGTTATAACGGTTGTCCAACCGTATAGATAAGCAAACACTCCAAGGTAATCACTAATTCGCAAAGGACGACTTGCCGGTACGCTTAAATCACTTAAATACTTTGCCATTTGTGCAAGCCAACCAAGAACAGGATTAAATATTGTATCAATTAACGCATTCATTAATGATGACCACCTCTGAATAGATCCATGAGCTTTTTAACAAACAAGTACCAAATAAAACATGTGACCACAGCCGGAATAACTGTAAGTAATCCAGTGGGAAGTAATATATCAGTAGCTACTTTAAAACCTTTCATTGATGCACTAGGAAACGATACATTCCCACCATCAAAATTAGGTTGTACCCATAGAAATAAAGTTTTAAAGAATCCCGCTATTACAGCACCTAAAAACTGAAACAAGGCAACGAATAATTTTATAATTGCTACTACAACTTGAAACAGCTTTTCTATGAAATAAAAGATTCCTTTTAAAAAATCCAATAGATATTGAAATGGTGTAGCTAAAAAATCAATAAACGTTTTTAACGACTTTATAACCGCTTCAAATCCACCTTTTAAGAACTTAACAAACTTCTCCATCATGATTGCTTATAACCCACCATAATCCTTCTAATGCTTATAGCAACAGAGAATGTAATCATTAATACAAACGCTAGAAATAATACGTTTTCCCCAGCATGAAATGCATACTGGAGAAATTGTATCAAGTCCTTAGATGTAACTGGTTGTATCAAACTAAGCACCTACCTTAAAAATAACTTCTTCGTGTTAAACGCAACAATAAACGTTAAGGGAATAGCAATACTAAAAGCAACGATAGGCCAAATTCCACCGAACCAATTTTTAATAGATTCCATT
>NZ_VCDN01000289.1:0-314 GCF_033949405.1 Xenorhabdus santafensis
GTGTGTTGTGCGTATGAAGAAATATAAATCCTATAAAGGAAAAGTCGGTAGAATTGCACCTAATATTTTAGAGCGTAATTTTCATACAGATGCACCGAATCAAAAGTGGGTAACAGACATCACAGAGTTTAAATTGTTTGGAGAAAAACTGTATGTATCACCTGTATTAGATTTGTATAATGGTGAAATTATTACCTATACAATTGGTTCTAGACCGACGTATTCGCTTGTTTCAGACATGTTAGAGAAAGCATTGGAACGTTTACCTGAAACGCACCAGCTACTGATGCATTCGGATCAAGGATGGCATTATC
>NZ_VCDN01000290.1:0-508 GCF_033949405.1 Xenorhabdus santafensis
AATTTTTTCATATTTTTGATCCTCCATTACACATAAAAAATAAGGTGCAAAAGCACCTTATTTTTCTTTATATTTTTCTAATAAAAATTCACAAACATTATCTGATTCTTTTTGCTTATTAATTGCCATTAATAAATATTTAGGGTTTATCGGAATATTTATTGCCTTTAAATAACCTTCATATTCCTCAATAGTTGGTTTTACATTACAATCATAAATTACTTGTAAACTAATAGAATCAAAAAATTCTTTTTCAAAATCAAATGTATTTTCATTAGATAACCTTTTGTTAAATAAAGAAATAATATTTAAAATTGCTATCTCATCTTTTTTTTCTAAATCATGGTTAATAATTTGATGATAAAAAGAAAATTTATCAGGGTTTTCATGTAAAAGCATAGTTAACATTAATTCTTTATGATATTTTAGCTTAGAAATTTCTTGTTCAATATTCATATTAAACACCTACAATTCAATAATTATAAAACAAGACCAGTAATTGCACTTG
>NZ_VCDN01000291.1:0-1041 GCF_033949405.1 Xenorhabdus santafensis
TTTTATACAAGTAATTGTTATAAAAAAATCAAAATGAAATGGCAGCAGGACTAAATTCAGGATCGTTGGAGGTTTAAATACGAATATAGTGTTGGGGTCTCAAGAAGAGATAAGTATATATTTAGAGATTCTATAGAAAAAATGTTTTTAATATTTGTCGCAGAATTAGTGCTTACGCCCTAGAGGTTATGTTAGGTATGGCGAGCATTCGGCCTTAGGCGGATGCGCGCCAGGGATAGTTAAGCGTTAAGAGGATGAAAAATATTAACAAGGTAGTTATCTATAGAGGTATTTAATATATAGTTGGATTTAATTGTGAGTTATAGAAGATATAGCCGATATAACTTCAGGTATAAAGGTAGAATGTATTAAAAGAAGGAACGATGTATATATTCATCAGAGTACGCAAAATCACTTCTGAAAGGTTTGAAATGTGAATCGGTAGATGGGAATGGAAAGCCTGTAAGAAGCCGTAGCAAGGCGAAGGAGTTTTATTTAGAAAAGTTTTTTGGTTTGTAAAAAGTTTTTTAAATAAAAGTTGATGTCCCGTAGGGTTGCCTAAAGGAATAGTAAACCAAGCTATTGCGTACTCCCAAACATTGTTTGGGGGACACCCGCTGTGAGCGTAAAGGGTGTGGGAATATCCCACATATAAAAAATTTTTGTGTCCCTTTTTTTAAAAAGGACGGTTTAATTTTGTGAAAAATACGGGACGTGAAATTTCATTGTGATTTATAAAGTTTATATAAATTATAAAACAAGGAGTTATATCGGTTATATCGAATGTAAATTTGTGAGGTGATTGCAATGGTTGTTATATATCAAACAACAAAACAAGCAGCACAAACATTAAATATTAATCATACAACTTTTAAAAAATATTATGGTATGTTTGAGAGATATAACGGATATAACTTCTTAAGAGATTCAAAAGGACAGGTAATGTTTAGTGAATATGATTTAGAAGTATTTAAGAGGTTATTATTAGTTAAGACGGAACCAGGAAGGACTATAGAAGAATCTTGTAGAGTTGTTGGTGAA
>NZ_VCDN01000292.1:0-741 GCF_033949405.1 Xenorhabdus santafensis
ATTTTTTCGTTTGTAGGAATCGTGACAGATATTTGAGCAATCCATTTAGCAGATTTCTTTGTGATACGAAGTGTACCTAACTTGTGCTTCAACAATTCGAAATTGCGATTATATTTGTCGATTAATAAAGCGCGAACCTTTAAACGAGTTGACTTTCCGTTTACCATAAACGGAATTGAAATGTGTGTGAAGTCAAATGAATAGTTTTGGTTATTCCATACACAAACAGGTCTTTTTAGAATCGGAACGATTTTGTATTTACTCTTTTTCACCTTTGTAGAAAACACACTTTTCGCATCTTTAATTGCTTGATTTTTCACCGCACTTGGGATATTGGCCTCAATATCCTTTGTACTTTTCTTCGTGCTTTTCTTTGCTTCAACCATTTCAGATACAAGGGCATTAATGACTTTTATATACTCGTGGCTACTTTGTTCCAATAGCATGATTTGTTCTTTTGTTGGAAGCAATTTAACTTTAACCGTGATGGTTTGTGGCACAAGTTTCACCCCCTCTTTTTTTGATTTTCAACATAATGTTTTATTGTCTCACTTGATACACTTCCAGCAGTAGAAACAAAATAAGAACGCGTCCATAGGCTCGGCAAGTGTTGAAGATGTGGAAACTCTTCTCTCAAACGTTTTGATGTCACTCCTTTAATTTTTGCCATTGTATCAGCAGGACTAAGTGTTGGTGGTGTATCTAAGAACAAGTGAACGTGGCCTTTGTCGCATTCCATTG
>NZ_VCDN01000293.1:0-552 GCF_033949405.1 Xenorhabdus santafensis
AAGCCTTAACAAATTGTTCAGCCATTTCCTTGAACATTCCAGCTATCAATGGATTTTGAAGCATAGATTCCATTTGAGGTTCTACATTTTCCATCATTGCCGGTATCATTTTTTCTCTAGTGTAATCTTTAATATCATAATTATTGTCTAACCACTGACCAACAATAAAATTCACCAAAGCACTCACTGACATTCCGTAGCGCTCAGACATATCATCTAACTTTTGTGCCGTAATTTCAGAAAACCTAACAGGGACACGTCTCCTCTTATTCTTTTCTTGAATTGTTTCATTTTCCATAAAAAAAGCCTCCTTATTACAAAAACTAATACTAAAATCCACAAATCTAATATGTAAAAGTGCAATTCGCATATGCAAAAACATAATTTACATATTAAAAAAGAGATTTTGTATATACGGTGCTATTGTATTGTATATACAATACAATAATGAATCCAAAATGACACCACTATTTTTTCTTTCTGTTACTAATATTATCTTAAAAATAGCATATAAACAAGAAATATTTAACAAAAAAAACAAATAAAAAAAGC
>NZ_VCDN01000294.1:0-878 GCF_033949405.1 Xenorhabdus santafensis
AACTAAAAGAATCTCAATCGGTCATTCTAACTAGCCAACCATCAGTCTTAAATACAAACTTATCTCTGCCCTTCTCAATAAGTATATTATTGGGGTAGAGACACATGCCCATCAACTTAAGGATAGAAACTCTACGGTTTTCCATTAATTGAAATGAACAAACTTTTAAACAGTATAATCCTCTTAAAAATGAGCATACGAAATAAACCCTAACGGGTTTCATTTTTTTCTTATGCAGCTTTCTTTTGTTTTCTCAATCCATTATACTCATAGACAACACCCATAATATCAAAGATAGTTTTCTTCTCATATCGATGGGATTTCCGGCCATTTTTCTTTAGTAGGGTAAACAGGCGGATTAAAACCTTTGTTATTATACGGGTGTTTCTCTGTATCGCTTGATATAACAGGGATAGATGATCTTGAATCATCCCAATTGCTTTATATTCGCTTAATTCTCTTTTGTGCTTTTGCAACAGAAGTTGGCGCATCTTAAACATCGTAGAAGAACAGATAAAAATGGCAATGAGCTTTCCATACACATGGCATTCTAATCGCTCTTGTTTGATAGTTTGCCAATGATGAATTTGAAATAAAGATTTCCACGTTTTAAATATGATTTCGATCTGCCAGCGGAGGGAGTAAAAATCATGGATTTGTTCCATCGGAACCACTTCCCAAGGCGTATTCGTAACATATATGTTGATACCCGTTAATCGTTTACTCTTTTCTGAAAATGTAATCCCCTTTTTACTTTCGGTATAGCTTTGTTTTTTTCTACGTTCCAGTATTTGTTCCTCTGTTAATCGGTAGATAATTACTCTTGTAAATAATCTTTGATTCTTGCCAATATACGCCTCTTTTATTTCATACGTTTG
>NZ_VCDN01000295.1:0-300 GCF_033949405.1 Xenorhabdus santafensis
GACGGTAACCATAACGACCTTCATTTTCCTCATAAATCGCTTTAATCTCAGCTTTCAAATCGGCATCTACATCTGGACGATTCATTTTCTTTACTAAATCATAATACGTGCTTCGAGGAATAGTAGCTAGCTCCACGAGTGCCTTCACCGAATATTTATGCCTTAATTCATAGACTACTTGCGCTTTGTCTTGTTTTGTGATTTTTCCTTGTTTTGAACTAAGGCATTCAACTTTTTTAAGTACTCATTTTCCATCTCAAGCTGTTTAATGCGTGCTTCAAGTGCTTCGACTGACCCTTC
>NZ_VCDN01000296.1:0-329 GCF_033949405.1 Xenorhabdus santafensis
GCTACGATTACTTCTATCATTTTTTTCATCTCTCATCTCTCCTCGCTTCATTTCTTACTTTAAGTATAAGAGAAGAGAGATAATTCAACTATCGAAGTACATGACGTAGAAATTACATTGTTGTAAGAAAGTGGTTTATTTTTGTCACTTTACTCAGCGGTGATTACAAACTGATCATAATATTTTTCATTCACATATATATTTAAAAACCATAATCCAGAGGAAGGTAGTGACATAGCGAGAGGGAGTTCGCTTGTAGTAGAATTCGATTGTATTTGAAGTAGTCCAAGTTTGTTTGGAAATTTCTTTTTGAAAGAGTACTGGTGTTG
>NZ_VCDN01000297.1:0-259 GCF_033949405.1 Xenorhabdus santafensis
AAAAACCGAAGGCGCCTGCGATACCGATGGCAAGTCCGCCGAAAATATAGTCTTTTGCGTAAATGGTAAATGTAATCTTTTTTAAAACAGTAGCGTAGTGAAGGAATGTTACTGTTACTATATTTGCTGCAATAGCGAGAGCAACCCCCATCATTTGAAATTCTGGCCTTGATGCTAGTACAAAAATAACGATTAATTTCACGATGGCACCAATAAACGTATTCATCATTGCAGCTCTTGCTAAGTTTAAAGCTTGCAA
>NZ_VCDN01000298.1:0-364 GCF_033949405.1 Xenorhabdus santafensis
ACCAGTACCGTGAGGGAAAGGTGAAAAGCACCCCGGAAGGGGAGTGAAAGAGATCCTGAAACCGTGTGCCTACAAATAGTCAGAGCCCGTTAATGGGTGATGGCGTGCCTTTTGTAGAATGAACCGGCGAGTTACGATCCCGTGCGAGGTTAAGCTGAAGAGGCGGAGCCGCAGCGAAAGCGAGTCTGAATAGGGCGTTTAGTACGTGGTCGTAGACCCGAAACCAGGTGATCTACCCATGTCCAGGGTGAAGTTCAGGTAACACTGAATGGAGGCCCGAACCCACGCACGTTGAAAAGTGCGGGGATGAGGTGTGGGTAGCGGAGAAATTCCAATCGAACCTGGAGATAGCTGGTTCTCCCCG
>NZ_VCDN01000299.1:0-337 GCF_033949405.1 Xenorhabdus santafensis
AAAGCTGTATTACATGACAAAGGTCTTAACACTGCAGTAGGTGACGAAGGTGGATTCGCTCCAAACCTTGGTTCTAACCGTGAAGCTTTAGAAGTAATCATCGAAGCTATCGAAAAAGCTGGTTACAAAGCTGGCGAGAACGTATTCTTAGGAATGGACGTTGCTTCTTCTGAGTTCTACAACAAAGAAACTGGTAAATATGACCTTGCAGGCGAAGGCCGTACTGGCTTAACTTCTGCAGAAATGGTTGATTTCTACGAAGAGCTTTGCAAAGACTTTCCAATCATCTCTATTGAAGATGGTTTAGACGAAAACGACTGGGATGGTCACAAATTAT
>NZ_VCDN01000300.1:0-835 GCF_033949405.1 Xenorhabdus santafensis
TTTCATAACGCATATCAATGAGTTGAAAAAATAATTTTGCATCCTCCGGATCAATAGGCAAGTACCCAATTTCATCAATAATAAGTAATTTGTATTTTGTATAGTGCTTTAAACGAGATTCTAGGCGATTCTCAATCTTGGCACGTTTTAAATTTTGAAGTAAATCATGACATTTAATAAAATAAGTACTTGTTCGCTTTTTAGCTGCTGCTATACCAATAGACGTGGCCAAATGGGTCTTACCAACACCACTAGGTCCTAAAAATACTATGTTTTCTTGTTGCTCTAAGAAACGTAGAGAAATAAAATCTAAGATTTGTTGTTTATTAATACTCGGCTGGAATTCGAAATCAAACTCATCAACCTCCTTTCTATGAGGAAATGCGCCCATTTTCACCATAGAATGAATCATATTTTGTTCTCGTACATCAATCTCATAGTTTGTCAGTTTAACAAGTGTCTCTACGAAGGATAATTCATTATTAATGCTAAAATCGACTACGTCACCTAAATGTTGTGCCATTTGTTTTAATTTTAAATACTCTAGGTTTGTTGTTAATTGTTGATAGCTATTCTTCATTTCTATATACCTCACCAATTACTGATAAATTTTGTTTCGCCAAATTGTCAATGTTCGGATATTTAGGTAGTGACTTAGCCAATGCTTTTTTATAATGTTCTTCTTTATAATTGAGCTTAGATTGGCTGATTTTATGTTGTACAATTAACTTCATGTTATGATAAACATATATTTGATTATCATAGACTTGTAGACCAACGGTCTTACCTTGATACTCAGCGGGAACTGAGTATTGATTGGATTTGTAAGATATCA
>NZ_VCDN01000301.1:0-364 GCF_033949405.1 Xenorhabdus santafensis
AAAGCCATTGTTATTTGAAGCCATTACTGGATACACCTCACATACGTTATAAACTGCGTGATAGTGTCGTCATTCTCGTCATAACCCATTCCATCAAATTGAGAATAAGACACGCCTGCTTCGTTAAAGACATCCTTTAATGGCTCATAATCTTTTTCAGTTCCATTTGTGATAACTGCAATTTGATAAAGTGGCATATCTTTTAGAACCTTATTAGAAGCCCTCTTATGTTGCTCATTCACAAATTCATACACAATATAAGGATAATCTACCCCTGTAGGAGCACTATCACGAGAAACTGGAATGCCAGACTTCTTCATAAGACTTCGCAACTGTTCAAAATTAATTTGCATACGATAGTGAC
>NZ_VCDN01000302.1:0-230 GCF_033949405.1 Xenorhabdus santafensis
GAATTATACTATTAAAATTTTATGAATTTGGAGTGATGATTTTTTATGGAAGGTATACAAAAATCAGAAAAAACATATACAAATATAGTTATATTTTTTTGTTATATTCTTTTTAGGATATAAATTTATAATTTAGATTTATATAATGGGGATAGGGTTTCTTTGCTCATCGCCTCGAAACAGGGAAATAGTAAAAAAATTAGTAACAAACCCTTTATAAATAAAGGATT
>NZ_VCDN01000303.1:0-290 GCF_033949405.1 Xenorhabdus santafensis
GTAAATATCAAGAATGTGCATGTAACCACTCCTTAAAATACTCAAACATCTCTTTAGAATCCTCTTCAAACATTGGCGAATCATAAATCCTTATAGATTCAAGACCCTCATAAAAAACAAAATGAACTCCAGTACCATTAAAAAGAAAAACTCCTTTTAAATTTAGATCAGAAGATCTAAGATCATTTGAATTAAAATCATGAGAAATATGATTAGATTGAGAAGCCAATTTCATAACTTGCTTTGCAAAAAATCCACTCAATAAAACCCCTTCAAAATCACCATCTTCA
>NZ_VCDN01000304.1:0-235 GCF_033949405.1 Xenorhabdus santafensis
GAATTAAAAGAAGGAACAGACTATAAACTCAAAATAACAACAGACAATACTACCGGAAAGCAACATTTCGAAATTGCCTTCTTGAAAAAAATTGATCGAGCTTATATTTTAGAATATCGCTCACTTATTAATGCAGACGATAAAGAAAAAGTAAGTAATAAAGCGAAAATCACAGGCAATAAGTTGACAGTTAAAAACACAGAAACTACTGAAACGATTGAAGTGAGAATGTCTT
>NZ_VCDN01000305.1:0-325 GCF_033949405.1 Xenorhabdus santafensis
CTAACAAATTACAAAGCAAACGGAAAAAGATACTTTTATGTAGAAAAATATGTTGGTAAAAAACCATATACCTGCAAACAAAGTGAACGTATTTATTCGATTGGAAACGAAAGAATCACATTAGAAAGGCTCACTTTATGGATTTTAGATAACAGTTTCATTCCAAGCGAATTAATAAAGATTGGAATATCAATTGACGATATAGAAAACTGGAGAGAAAAAGTAGAAAATACCATAAAAAGATACGCTCTATAACTAAAAACAAGAAAAAAAGACTGATATTTTTGTCAGTCTTTTTTCTTTAACTATTTATATTTTTTCATCA
>NZ_VCDN01000306.1:0-852 GCF_033949405.1 Xenorhabdus santafensis
ACAATAATTAAATTTTGGATTATATATCCTGTAAATGAGTAATCACTTTTAACAATCCATTGATAAATATTTAGAGATAGAAAAAGTGTTACCGGAAATAAAATAAAATACATTTGTTTTAAAATTGAACTTTTATCCATAAATTGCACACTTACCTCCATAATAAGCTAAAGTAGCCGCTAAACCTGCTACGCTACTTCCTATAAAGAATTTAACGCCTATTTTAGCCGCTTCTTTCCATAATTTTTTCTCAAGATAATATGCCAATCCACCATTAAATGCGGCTTGTACAGCATTTACTCCAAAAAAGTCATATAAAGCATCTTTCATGCAACTTGTAAAAGATAAACCAGCAATATCACTTTTATCTTTTTTAATTTGTTGTTTAAGTGCATCTAAACCAACATCATTCCCATATTTCGCTTCTATTTTATTAAAATCAAAATCAACAATTTCACCTTGATTATTATATATAGCGGCTTCTTCATGCATAAATTGAAACGCTTCTGCTAATTCATTAATGCTCTTTTCATCTTGACCAGAAACGAGAGACTGTTTCGTTTGTATTATATTGTTGTTATTTGTAGTTGCCGCAAAAACATTATTTGTCACAAATGCTACATTTCCTGCCAATATTCCTCCGACTAACAATACTGGAATCATTTTTTTATATGTTTTTCTCCAATTACTTCTCTCAATACTAATTTTTTTCATAAATTTCATCCCCTTAAGTTTATTATTCAAAATAGATAATAAACTTAATTTACATATAATTCAATATTTTGTTAATAATCCTAATATTTAGGTCGATTGCTAATTGTTGGAATTTGCGTTTAAATATCTTTTCCATGT
>NZ_VCDN01000307.1:0-311 GCF_033949405.1 Xenorhabdus santafensis
TACTCTTCTTAGCAAAAACAGCATTTTCTTTTATATTATGATTTTGAGAAATTTTACTTTGGATTTCTCCTAGTTCAATACGATGTCCTCTAATTTTTACTTGATCATCTTTCCGATGTAAAAACTCTATATTTCCATCCTCTAGCAACTTAACGATATCACCTGTTTTATATATATTAACTATAGGATTAAAAGGGTTCGGAATAAAAGCTTCAATTGTTTTATTAGGCTTATTAAAATACCCTTTTGCTAATCCCACTGAATCTATATATAATTCACCAGGTACACCAATTGGACAAAGATTCATATTC
>NZ_VCDN01000308.1:0-284 GCF_033949405.1 Xenorhabdus santafensis
ATTGTATGATACATTTTTAGGGACATAATGTTACAAGGTTGGTGTAACTAATGAGGAAAAAAGTTGTACTCTCATGTGAAGAGTGTAAAAATCGAAACTACTCTACTATGAAAGATACGAGCTCAATAGAGCGACTTGAAATAAAAAAGTTTTGTAAAACATGCAATCAGCATACAGTTCACAAGGAAACAAAATAAATAATTGAAATAATACACTGGAGGTCCCGCAGATGCGTTTAACGAACTTTTTCGGCGATGTAGGTCGCGAAATGAAAAAAGTAAGTT
>NZ_VCDN01000309.1:0-239 GCF_033949405.1 Xenorhabdus santafensis
ACATAGCGCCTTTATGATGTTTTTCCACGAAGATTTTGTACTATATGTTGCAACAGATCGAAAATCAAAAAAGATAACAGATATTGAAAAAAATCCTAATGTCCATGTACTACTCGGACGAGAAGGAAAAAAATTAGATGAAGATTATATTGAAGTTGAAGGGTTAGCTTCAATCGAGGAAGACTCAACATTAAAAAACAAGTTTTGGAATAATAGCTTAAAACGTTGGTTACTCGGTC
>NZ_VCDN01000310.1:0-345 GCF_033949405.1 Xenorhabdus santafensis
GATCTGCACCGTAATGAATCAATTCATTTGCAAAAGAGGCAACGCTGTCTCCAATTAGAAGACCTACTACTTCACCGCCTTCTGCAATTGTTTTTGCTGCTGCTACCGCTTCAAAAGAAACGTTACGTAGCGATCCATCACGAACTTCACCCATTACTAATACTTTACGAGCCATAGATTTTCCCTCCTGCATATATAATTTCGTATTTTATTAGATCACTTTCGCTTCTGTATGGAGCAACGATACAAGTTCTTTTACTTGATCTTGCAGCTCGCCTTGTAACACTTTTCCTGCATCTTTCTTAGGAGGCAAATAGATTTCAATTGTTTTTGTCTTTGCTTCCA
>NZ_VCDN01000311.1:0-496 GCF_033949405.1 Xenorhabdus santafensis
CAAATTAATCGAGTAGAGGGAAAATAAAGTAATTATTCTCGCCCCTCTCACACCACCGTACATACGGTTCCGTATACGGCGGTTCAGTTTATATTACAGTGTGAACTTTTAGATAGCGTTCTAAAGAAGAAGGGAATCCCCTCTTCTTTAGTCTTTGATTTGAGATGGCTCTTTGAACAACTTTCGATAACCCTATATATCGGAAGCCCTTTCGACAGTAGGTTAATCCCTTCGCTTCTTCCTCCGGAATCCCTAGTTGAACAAGCGATTTGATTTGTTTCTTCGGTACTTTCCATTGCTTCCAGATAATCACTCTAATTCTGGCGCGGAGCTTCTGGTCTACTCGCTCCAGAACACCTTTCATATTTGTACTCCTGAAGTAATTGACCCATCCAAATATCACTTGTTTAAGTTTCAATATTCGATAGTCTAACGGTACACTCCAGCTTCGTTTTGTCAGTTGGTGCAGTTTTCTTTGAAATTTTTGTACCGAGAT
>NZ_VCDN01000312.1:0-542 GCF_033949405.1 Xenorhabdus santafensis
GCGCCAAAAATGACCACTAAACGACCACGAAAACTGGGACGCCTATTTATTAATTGGTGGTCACTGGGTGGTCATTTTTTCATTCTGATGGTCATTTGGTGGCACTTAGTGGTCACTAAAAATGCACCAAAAAATTGAATTTGTGATAAAATAAAAACGAAATTCAACGAAGTTTTTTTCTGTTCACCTTCGCAACAACATAAAACAAAAGAATGATGATTAATTTTGAAGTATCCATACCTTAGTTGGAACTAAAAAATTGGTGTAGCCTTACCGTAGTAGGCATAAAAATAAAAAAAAACGATATGTTAAAGCTATCCTTTTGGGTAACGTTAACATATCGTTTTTTTATTCGCTAATACAATAATGCACATGGCTGCTGTGCATTGATCCTCATCAACCTCTTCTTAAAAACTCCTATAAAACTATTAAAATATACAACATTTATAAATGGAATTTCATTTTATCTTTTACAAAAATTATCAATCTAAAAGCAAAAAAAACAATTTCCAATAGCATATTATATACAGTGAAAACCCATT
>NZ_VCDN01000313.1:0-290 GCF_033949405.1 Xenorhabdus santafensis
TGCTTTTACTATTCTTTCAATTGCCGTACAGGCAAAAACATTGGATTTAATTTACTATCCAAAAACAGAAAAAAAAGCAGAAAAGCAACCAGTATCTATTCCAATGTCCAAAAAACATGCAACAAATTAAAAAAAGCGAAAGGCTTCGGCCTCTCGCTTTTTTTATGCTCTTTTTTCTTTCTCGACTATATGGCGCACTTGATAAAATCTATTTGCAAATTCAGTAACGTTTCTTGTTAAACGATAATTCACTGTAGATCCAATTGCCATTCCAATTACCGGTATACCTT
>NZ_VCDN01000314.1:0-231 GCF_033949405.1 Xenorhabdus santafensis
AGTTGCCTTCAATAATACACAAGGAAATCAGTTAGCGATGATGGCAGCTGGAAAAGGACAACAAGAATCAGCGGCTACAACGCTCGCTTACGATCCGAGTTTAATCGGAGATGTTATTACAGAAGAAGAGATTTGGGCTTGTACAACGTGCCGTAACTGTGAAGATCAGTGTCCGGTTATGAATGAGCATGTTGACAAAATTATTGATTTACGCCGCTATCTCGTTTTAAC
>NZ_VCDN01000315.1:0-692 GCF_033949405.1 Xenorhabdus santafensis
CGAAAAAGGTGGAAATTTTTGAGTGATTTTTACTCAAAAATACTACCTATTCCTTGCGGAATTTTTAGCCCTTATTATAAAAGACACAAAGAGCATATAAAAAAACCCTTAATATATAAGGGTTTTTTTATATAAATAGTTACCATATTTGGTATTGTTCTTACCATATTTGGTATGTATAATAGATACCGAGATAGGTAACTATTATTAAATAATTGGAGGGTTAAAAATGTCATCATTAGATAAAGATATTTTTATTGAAGTACCTGATGAAAAAACAGGGGAAATTCAACAGTATTTATTAACTCCAACAAAACAGAAAAAAGTTTATAAGGGGGACTGGGTTATGATGTTTCAAGAAGGATTAACACATGTTGCCAAACTTAATTTAAAAGGTGAAACATTACGTGTCTATATGATTTTATTAGCAAAATTAGATTATGAAAATTGGTTAAGAATTAGACAAAAAGATATAGCTAAAGAATTGAATATGAATCCCCCACATGTCTCAAGAGCAATTAAAGAACTATTTGAACATGGCATTTTAGTAAAAGGCCCAAAAATAGGTGCTTCAAATACATATCGTTTAGACCCTTCATTTGCTTTTAGAGGACGAGATAAAAATTTAGAACAAGTCAGAAAAGAAGTAAAACACCTTAAAATAATAAAATAGGGGTAATACCCCTATTTTA
>NZ_VCDN01000316.1:0-422 GCF_033949405.1 Xenorhabdus santafensis
TATTCGTACAACTGAAGATCGTCATAAAGATGTTGTTGAGAAAATCTTCAAGCAGCTAGTAGATCAAGGCGACATTTATCTTGATGAATATGAAGGTTGGTATTCTGTACAAGATGAGACATTCTATACAGAGCATCAATTAGTAGATCCAATTATGGAAGGTGACAAAGTAGTTGGAGGAAAAAGCCCAGATAGTGGTCATGATGTAGAACTTGTTCGTGAAGAATCATATTTCTTTAGAATGGGTAAATATGTCGACAGACTATTAAAATTCTATGAAGATAATCCACATTTCATTCAGCCAGAGTCTCGTAAGAATGAAATGATTAATAACTTCATTAAACCAGGATTAGAAGATTTAGCAGTTTCTCGTACTTCATTTGATTGGGGAGTTCGTGTTCCAGGCAACCCAAAACATGTTA
>NZ_VCDN01000317.1:0-303 GCF_033949405.1 Xenorhabdus santafensis
CGTGGCAAGGTATAAGTGTTTCTAATTGTGATGGAGATATGGGGCTTGTGATAGAAACTAAGCAATCTTCGTCTGAAAAATGGTCAGCGTATTTTTGTAGAATAGGGTATATGTCTATCGGTTTAACGCAAATAAAAATAAGCTGGGATTGTTCGATTACCTCTGGGATTGTTTTTGCTATATGAACAGAAGGGTATTTTTCTTTTATATGATATGCTTTGGCAGGCGTCCGATTAATGATTGTAAGGCACGAAGGTTTGACAGCACGGGTTTCTAAAAATGCGTCGATTAGTATATTCCCCA
>NZ_VCDN01000318.1:0-381 GCF_033949405.1 Xenorhabdus santafensis
TTCCAAAAGAATTAAAAAACTTACCTGTAAAATTATTTTAAAGCTGAAATTTTCAGCTTTTTTTTGTTATTTTTGAAGTTCTTAAAATCAAGAACTTTAGTTCTTGATTTTAAGAACTTCAAAAACCTTCTTAAACCCTTGATATAATTATGTTTTTATCCTCAAACAAGGGATGTTTACTCTCACTCTCTATATAAGGGCTAAAAGTTCCGCAAGGAACAGGTCGTATTTTTGAGTAAAAAGCACTCAAAAATCTCCACCTTCATCATAAAACACGATCAAAACCATAAATAAAACTAATACAAACCTTTGTCAAATTTATTTCATAAACATATTAAGTATGTATCTATTCAATTAATTGCAATTCATTTGAAAAGTTGG
>NZ_VCDN01000319.1:0-306 GCF_033949405.1 Xenorhabdus santafensis
TTTAAACTTTCAGGTAGGTCCAGGGAAAAATAATGATAAGACCTTTGGAACGGAATGTTTAGATACCTTACGTCCAGGTGACCTGTGTATTCGTGATTTAGGATATTTTTCATTAGAAGACTTAGATCAAATGGATCAACGTGGCGTGTACTATATATCAAGACTTAAGTTAAACCATACCGTCTATACGAAAAATCCATTTCCAGAATACTTTCGAAATGGGACAATCAAAAAACAGTCACAGTATATCCAAGTTGATTTAGAGAACATTATGCACACGTTAAAACCAGGACAAACGTATGAAAT
>NZ_VCDN01000320.1:0-298 GCF_033949405.1 Xenorhabdus santafensis
AACTAAGGAGGAATTTAGAATGGCTAAAGCTAAATTCGAACGTTCTAAACCCCATGTTAACAGCGGTACAATCGGCCACGTTGACCATGGTAAAACTACATTAACTGCTGCGATCACTACAGTTCTTGCAAAAGCTGGTGGTGCTGAAGCACGCGGATACGATCAAATCGACGCTGCTCCAGAAGAAAGAGAGCGCGGAATCACAATCTCAACTGCACACGTTGAGTACGAAACTGAAACTCGTCACTATGCACACGTTGACTGCCCAGGTCACGCTGACTATGTTAAAAACATGATC
>NZ_VCDN01000321.1:0-535 GCF_033949405.1 Xenorhabdus santafensis
TTTTACAACTGTACTATATTTTCCATTCGTATACTTATCTAATACTTTCACTGCATATAAATCCACATCAGGAGCAATTCCTGTCATACCGCTATTATTTTTTTGCGCTCCAATAATACCCGCTAAATGTGTTCCATGACCATTATCATCATCAAAATCTAAAACATTTTCAACAAATGAAACGCCATCTTTTATCTTTACATCTGGGTGCTCTCTATCAATACCAGTATCTAAAACCGCAACAGCAATTCCTTTCCCAGTAAGAGGGGAAACTCCTTTTCCTTTCGTAGATAAAACACTGGATACCCCATTATGTAAAGACTGTTTCGTCCCATTTGCTTTTACATTTCCATCTTGTTCAACTTCCAAGACTTCAAAATACTGTTTCAAAGTCTTTGTTGGATCATAAGGAAATTCAGCTTTTACAATGGGTAAATTAGAATACGTTTCTTTTACTTCCCCACCTTGTTTTTCAATCAAATTTTCATCAATTTTATCTCGAAACATAATTAAATAATCATCTTTCTTTGATAAC
>NZ_VCDN01000322.1:0-428 GCF_033949405.1 Xenorhabdus santafensis
TGTAGTTATTTAGATTTTTTAGTCACTCAAGGCAAGTTGAGCTATATTGAGAATTTAGATTATATTGATCGTATTTATTATATAGAATCAGATATTAGTTAGAAGGGATATGTATATTATCCCTTCTATTTTTTTATTTATTTAATCCTTTTCTTATAAGTTCTAGAATTGTTGCTGTTCTAGTAGAAATTCCGTTTTCTCCTTTATATTCGTCAACTTTTTTTAATATTGATTGTGGGATTCTCATTTCTACTCTTTCTTTTTTATCTGTCATTATTATCACCTCTCCTTGTATTGTACGGAAAAATATCGTATAATACAAATTGTACGGAAAAAAGACGTATTTTTCACGTACAAAAAATGAAAATCAAAGGGGATTTTATTATGTTAGAAGACAAATTTTTAGAATCTAAGATTAAAGGATTAAC
>NZ_VCDN01000323.1:0-569 GCF_033949405.1 Xenorhabdus santafensis
CACCAAAATAAAAAAGAGCATAAGGAAACCGAATCCCACTTTATAAAAAAAGTGGTGAAATAGGCTGAGCCTATTGGGTTTCTATCACTCTATTTTTAGGGATGTATTTCTACCGTTTGTATGCGACCTATATGCGTTTTTCGGCACTTTGTATGTGTCCCGTATGCGCCTATATGCGCTTGGTATGCGCTTAAAATTAAACCTAAAAAAACTGGGATGCGTTTTTTCGGGTTGTAGTTCGTTTTGAGACCGTTTAAAGATGGTTTGTGGGTCGTCTTGAGGCTTTTGTAGATCGTTTTGATGCCCTTTTAATAGTTACAGCAAATATAACAAGAAAAAAGTCCATTCTTTTGAAAAGAATGGACTTTTTTTGAAACGAGGAAAAATTAACTTGTAAACCATTTTACCTGTACATAACCAGTATAATACAAAATAAGAATAAGGGTTAGAATTTTCTGTTATTTAGACTAACATTATGTGTTAAATATTTTTTTTAGTAATTAAATAAGCTATGATAGCTGCTACTAACGCTAATGCTACAATAATTAAATTTTGTATTATATATCCTG
>NZ_VCDN01000324.1:0-288 GCF_033949405.1 Xenorhabdus santafensis
GAGGGACTTTCTATAGAAGGTCCGGTTCTGGTGCAAATAAAGGATACATTCCAAAGAGCAATGGGGATTCCTATCGGAATCGTTCTTTACGCTATTAATCCGAATAATTGATGAATAAATTCTTTTTGATTTTGAACAGACTGATCCCGTAAATCAACTTGTTCTTTTTTTATCATATGCATGGCTTCTACTCCTGCAAGAATACATGTAGCTGTGCCAAAAGATTTAAATCCTAACATAGAGCGTACACGTTTTTTAATGAACCGATGGTCTTGCTCCACTACCTTA
>NZ_VCDN01000325.1:0-289 GCF_033949405.1 Xenorhabdus santafensis
AACCGATATTATGTGCTTTCTCCCAATCTGTAACCTTGAAGTTATATACACTCATTTGTTTGGAAACGGTGGATAAGGCTTCTACATTTTCATCAGATAGTATGAGTACTTGGTATATTAAGCTGTTTGGGAATGGGCTATAACTTTTATATTCTTTCACTTGTAGTTGTAAATTGTTTTGAGTAAGTGTAAGAGTATTTTTCTTGTCTTTATTGTGAAGTGTTCCAATAAAATGATCATCTAAGTCTTTCATAAGGATATAAGATTCATTCTTATGAACGGTGAGAGG
>NZ_VCDN01000326.1:0-687 GCF_033949405.1 Xenorhabdus santafensis
AAGATAATACGATACTTGAGAAAAGAATTTAACCGAGTTACTCGAAAAACTTCGAGCATCCAAATCAATATGAGCTTCATCTAAATTTAAAATTGTAGATTTTTCTTGAGCAATATTTTTAAAATGTTCTATTTCAGTAAATGGCTTTGAACCAACTACGCCATAATTGCTATACAATACGCAATTACTTTTCTGTTTAAAGTGATGTGCAAACAATGTCATTCCTAATGTCTTACCGCTTCCAAGAGGACCTTCAAAGACCATTACGTTCATGCAAGTTCATTTCCTTTCACTACTTTTGCACTATTAGCTGAAAGTGATAATGATGGATTCGCATTCGCTTTCAGTAAATGACTTAATTTCGCATTACCTTTAATTCTGTCAAACATAGTTAATATTTTTAGAACCTTTTCATAGAAGGCAAGTGGTAAACTCTGTTTTTTTACAGAAATAACATAATCAGCTATATCTTTACATCCATTCTCATTAAGCAATAAAATACCTTTCATCTGAGATGCATTCAAAGGCACTGAATTTTCCTTCATGTATTGAAATAATTGAACCGTTTCAATACTTTCACTTGAAGTATCTTCTTCTAAAATTTCTTCTTTCATTATGTCTTGAACATCTGGTAACACTTCTTCTACAACTGTTTTTTCTAAAGTCACTTCACTCATTCAGTTCACC
>NZ_VCDN01000327.1:0-291 GCF_033949405.1 Xenorhabdus santafensis
TACAAAGTCGTTGCGTCCATGGGACATGTTCGCGATTTACCTAAAAGCCAAATGGGGATAGAAGTAAAGAACAACTTCACCCCGAAGTATATTACCATTCGTGGTAAAGGTCCCGTCTTAAAAGATTTAAAATCAGCGGCCAAAAAAGCAAAGAAAGTCTATCTCGCGGCCGATCCAGACCGCGAAGGAGAAGCAATTGCTTGGCATTTAGCGAATACGTTAAATGTGGACGTTGAATCAGATTGTCGAGTTGTGTTTAATGAGATTACAAAAGATGCAATAAAAGAATCA
>NZ_VCDN01000328.1:0-296 GCF_033949405.1 Xenorhabdus santafensis
AGCTCCTGTTCTTATTTCTTCTTCTTTTCTGTCGGTTGGCTTTGTTTAGCAAAATTAGATGAATCATCAAAATTCGGTTGCTTTTTACCAGCATTATTACTTCTACCTTTTCCCATATGTAATGCACCTCCCTCCTCCTTACTATTCCCAATAAAAAAATCCTCTTGCATCCAAGAGGATTTTTTGTTGTGCTATTATTAATAATGCCCAACTGTTACCGCAGTACTTCCAATACGGTCCTATCCTAACTTTTAACCATGGTGTTGATCGTGGCCATCAAGCCTATGATTGTCTAT
>NZ_VCDN01000329.1:0-259 GCF_033949405.1 Xenorhabdus santafensis
CTGATGTTCTTAAAATCTCTAATAGAAGTATACATTCAAAACATTGTAAATAAAGGAGTTATAGGCTGGTTAATGGAAAAGGCGTGGTTACATCTTACGTCTTTTTTTTATACAAACAATTTTATATTTTAGTGCAAAGTATAGGGAGGAGTGTAGGGATTTGCTTAAATTTGGCGGAATTTTGAGGGGGATGTATTTAAACTTCGAGCTAGCATTTTCACCCCAAAATAAAAGAGAATCTTACGTCTCTTTTTTTGAA
>NZ_VCDN01000330.1:0-307 GCF_033949405.1 Xenorhabdus santafensis
TGATACATATAATCCTCATTTTCATGTATTACTTTGTGTTGATAAAAATTATTTTAAACGTAAAGAGCTTTATATTAAGCAGGAAGAATGGTTAGAAATGTGGCGAGAAGTAACAGATATGCCAGAGATTACGCAAGTACATATTCAAAAAGTAGAGTTAATACGAGAAGGAAATGCAGTTGCGGAGGTTGCGAAGTATTCAGCAAAAGATTATGAAATGTCAGTGAGTCAAGATGTGTTTGACGTGTTTTATTTAGCTTTAAAAGGTCGACAATTAATTGTGTACGGTGGATTATTAGAAGATTGT
>NZ_VCDN01000331.1:0-274 GCF_033949405.1 Xenorhabdus santafensis
GATAGCTGGTTCTCCCCGAAATAGCTTTAGGGCTAGCCTTAAGTGTAAGAGTCTTGGAGGTAGAGCACTGATTGAACTAGGGGTCCTCATCGGATTACCGAATTCAGTCAAACTCCGAATGCCAATGACTTATCCTTAGGAGTCAGACTGCGAGTGATAAGATCCGTAGTCAAGAGGGAAACAGCCCAGATCGCCAGCTAAGGTCCCAAAGTGTGTATTAAGTGGAAAAGGATGTGGAGTTGCTTAGACAACTAGGATGTTGGCTTAGAAGCAG
>NZ_VCDN01000332.1:0-439 GCF_033949405.1 Xenorhabdus santafensis
AAATTTTTATTAGTAGTGCCTTTATTACTTGGAATTTTATTTATAGGTGATACAAGTGCATTTGCTGAGGTTTCTCGTGCAAGTTTAGGAAATGATTTGCTGAAGGGTGTATCAGGTAGTATGTGTGGTTCTACAGTAACCAAGATAACTGATGGTAATCCTTCAACAGGAGAAACTTTGTTTAAGACTTGTCGGGAAATTCGATTTAAATTACCTAAAGTATCAAATGTATCAGGTTTTTTATATATAAAAACAAATAAGTGGACTAGTGATAAATTGGCTATTGATTTTAAAAAAGTAGATGGTCAAGTTAAAACTATTACGTATAATCAGGCTTCTGTTAATTCAAATAATTATATTCAAGTATTTGTTAAGGACGTTTCTGAAGTAGTGTTGAGGAATTTTGATGATACAGGTGCAATTGAGATTATGTCATTTG
>NZ_VCDN01000333.1:0-328 GCF_033949405.1 Xenorhabdus santafensis
CAAATTCAAACATAATCTAAATATCTTTTTTTCATCACACAACTCATTTAAAATGGTGGAACTTTTTAAAGATATGTAATATCTATGGATTGAATATGCGAGCAAAGTTTTTTTCGTTTTCAGTTCGTCATGGAGGTACTATATAAACTCCGTCATTTTGGAATACAAAATGACAGAGAAAACGGAAAACAAAAATTTCAAAAATCGAAATTTCAAAATCAAATCCCATATCAAAAATCCAAAATCACTCCCCCAAAAATGAAAATTCCCCAAAACTATATTTTTAAAAAAAACATCAAAAAACGTACGGTATTTTATCGATATAGAT
>NZ_VCDN01000334.1:0-311 GCF_033949405.1 Xenorhabdus santafensis
AATGCGAAAAATGAACTGTTATCTGCGGATAAATATGCAAAAAAAATTACAATGGCTGATCCATATGAAAAATTAACGAGCGATGTATACACAGAGTATCAAAAACGTCTTTTGAAAAATAACTCATTAGACTTTGATGATTTAATTATGACAACGATTCAGCTATTTGAACGTGTTCCAGAAGTATTAGAGTTTTATCAGCGCAAGTTCCAATATATTCATGTTGATGAGTATCAAGATACGAACAAAGCGCAATACCTTCTTGTTAAACATTTAGCAACACGTTTTAAAAATCTTTGTGTTGTGGGTGA
>NZ_VCDN01000335.1:0-279 GCF_033949405.1 Xenorhabdus santafensis
CTATGATTTTAAGTACTAGTATTACATTATTAATAATTTTTTGTTATAAATTAATCCAAAAAAAGTCCGCTAATTAATACTCAAAAAAAGCCGTTTCCTTATGGGAGCGAGCCTCTACCCTTGTAACCCAAAGATGCAGGAGGCAGGGGAAATTCACTCCCACCCCCCACACCTTCGGATTATACGACAAGGGTTCTCTCTTCTCCCAAAAGACTACGTTTTTTTCTCCGTCTTAACCGCTCTGTGACGTTCTCTTTTTCTGGTTCTTTTCTTTCTTGT
>NZ_VCDN01000336.1:0-303 GCF_033949405.1 Xenorhabdus santafensis
ACTTCTGGTATTGTTGGCGGGAAACGAAAATACATCGAGTGGCTGAAAGTGCAATTACATTGCATCGGAAGAAGTATGAAAGTTGGGAAAGAAACAACTTTCGGCTTACTTCAAGCGCTTGATGAGTACGGAGTAAAAGAAGATAAGAGCGAGCAAGAAAAAGAGCTATTACAAGTACTTATGCCGCTAAAAGAATTAAATGGTGTCAATGTAACGATCGTTCAAGATGAAGCAGGAAGAGCAATCTTTAGAGCTCGTATTCATATTAACGAGACACAATTAAATAAATCAGCAAAAGATGTT
>NZ_VCDN01000337.1:0-310 GCF_033949405.1 Xenorhabdus santafensis
CATCAAGTAATCCGATTGCATAAGAGCCATGTAAAAGAGATAGCGTATTACGGAACGCTTCTTCTACACTTAATCCTGTGCTCACTTGTTGTTCCATAAGCTGTACGATAATTTCTGTATCTGTTTCACTTACGAACGTTACATCTTGTAAATATTCTTTTTTCACTAATTCATAGTTTTCAATTACACCGTTATGAACTAGTGTAAAGCGTTTTGATGTACTTTGATGCGGATGCGCGTTTACTTTACTTGGAACACCGTGTGTAGCCCAGCGTGTATGTCCGATACCTACGCTTGCTGCTACGTTCTC
>NZ_VCDN01000338.1:0-476 GCF_033949405.1 Xenorhabdus santafensis
AAAAAGAGTTTGGAAAGTGATGTCGTTGATAAGTACAAAGAATTAGAGATAGTAAAACAACAAGTAGAGAGTGAAAGTGAAAAGCTACAGCTAATTGGCCAGTGTCATATAGAGTTAGAAAAAAGAGTAGAACAAATGCAAAAAGAATTAGATAGTGCTACGGATCAAGTACCAAATGAACCTGTTAAAATTCCATTTTTACGTAAAGAAGTAGTAGTAGAAGTACAGGATAAAATGTTTGGAAAAGCTGAAATCACGAAGAAACAGACAAGAAATTATGTGTTATCACCAGAACAATATCAAGAAGTAACAAAGCAAGTGAATGCAGCGGTTACTATCAAAAAGGACTATAACCGTTTGAGAAAAACAGATTTTGTGAAAGAGAATGAGAGTTTAAAAGTGCATGCAGAGGGATGGATGGAAGAAAATCGAACATTGAAACAAGAAAAAAATCAGTTACAAAAAGAAGTTGGTGT
>NZ_VCDN01000339.1:0-444 GCF_033949405.1 Xenorhabdus santafensis
ATAAAAAAACCTTCTAAATGATAAAAACATTCAAAAGGATTACAAATAAATATTTGCTAAAATACTATTTTCCTCAATACTTTCAACAGTGAGGTTTTCTTCTTTTATAATTCTCCACTTTTTTCATCCACCACTCCAATGAATACAATATAAAAAAATAAAAACCACAAATTTTTTGCCTGTTTTTTTAAAAGAACCGTGAAAAAAACAAAGAGGGACGAACCCTAGAGCCACAAGCGTTTGGGGGCGATTGACCTGTATTTTCTACTGGGGTGTTACTAGCCCCCAGTAGAAACATGAAACCAACTATTAAAATAGACGAAAATATTCTTTAAATGTATAATACAAGTACATTCGTTAATAATCATTTTTTTGTCTGTAGGATCCCTTTAGTAACGCTATTACTAAAGAGATCGGAGAATCTTCTATCTAGTCAATAGGAGA
>NZ_VCDN01000340.1:0-486 GCF_033949405.1 Xenorhabdus santafensis
CTTGTCGGGTAAGTTCCGACCCGCACGAAAGGTGTAACGATTTGGGCACTGTCTCAACCAGAGACTCGGTGAAATTATAGTACCTGTGAAGATGCAGGTTACCCGCGACAGGACGGAAAGACCCCGTGGAGCTTTACTGTAGCCTGATATTGAATTTTGGTACAGTTTGTACAGGATAGGCGGGAGCCATTGAAACCGGAGCGCTAGCTTCGGTGGAGGCGCTGGTGGGATACCGCCCTGACTGTATTGAAATTCTAACCTACGGGTCTTATCGACCCGGGAGACAGTGTCAGGTGGGCAGTTTGACTGGGGCGGTCGCCTCCTAAAGTGTAACGGAGGCGCCCAAAGGTTCCCTCAGAATGGTTGGAAATCATTCGTAGAGTGCAAAGGCATAAGGGAGCTTGACTGCGAGACCTACAAGTCGAGCAGGGACGAAAGTCGGGCTTAGTGATCCGGTGGTTCCGCATGGAAGGGCCATCGCTCAAC
>NZ_VCDN01000341.1:0-293 GCF_033949405.1 Xenorhabdus santafensis
AAGGGAGAATTACATTATTTAGCTAATAAATATTTGTATGTTTTTTGTCACAAGTATTTACATTTTGAATTTGAAAATCGTGTTACCTTTATAAAAGGTTACCGAAATATAATAATTATTTAGGGAGACAATTTATGAAAAAATTATTAATTAGTTTTATTGCTATTTTATTTTTTATTTGTGGCTTTAACTTGAAAGCGTTTGCTGCTGAGGAAGTTATTGATTATCAATCTCTTTATAATCAAGCAATTCAAGAAGGTGTTTTAGATCAAAATAGTGTATCTTATAATGAA
>NZ_VCDN01000342.1:0-349 GCF_033949405.1 Xenorhabdus santafensis
AAAATACAGCGTATGATCTGTTTTATCAACAACAGCCATTTCCTTTTCTTTGTTTTCTAATACTGTTGGATTCCATCCAGAAAACCTAGGGTACACTTTGGCTACCATCTCTTTTAAAACATGTACCGTTCTTTGTGGACGTTTTTGAAAATAGCGTTCTACTGTTTGTTTAAATTCTTTCATTCTTTTTTGAAATTGTTCCAACAGCTCATACAATCCCGCTTGTTTTACCATATTTCGTACTTCTTTTTCACTGTCTGTTGCTATTTCATATAACTGTTCCCAAGTTTTACTGATTTCTTTTGTTTTTTTATATTCTTCCGCTAAACGTGTATTTTCTTGTTTTCCT
>NZ_VCDN01000343.1:0-263 GCF_033949405.1 Xenorhabdus santafensis
ATGATTTGTCGGGTAAAAGACTGGCGCGGTATCAGTTGTGATCCGTTTCCAGCCTCTCCCCATAAGAACTGCTCGTGAGGTTTTCCCTCAAGCAGCTCACCCCATAAACTTCATCAAAAGGGTTATGAGACCTATCAAATGGCAGACACTTTCATCGGAAACTCTCTGCACTTTTCAGGGGAAGGACTTTCCAGTCCCAGTAAAGCCCCAGTACACCATAGAGATATTCGTTACTCCATCTCTGCCATCCGATGCTACGCTTT
>NZ_VCDN01000344.1:0-279 GCF_033949405.1 Xenorhabdus santafensis
GTTTGGTATGTGTTATGCATGTGCTTGTATGTGCTTTGTATACACCGTGGCAAATAAAAAAAGAGCCCTACAAATAGAAGGCACTGAAAAACTCCACTTTATAAGAAAAAGGATCCCACCACCTACTATATACAGGTGATGGGATCCTTTTAAAATTCAACATATCGATAAAATGCGTGTTATTTTTTCAAAGTAACCACTTTTTCAGTGGCCTCACATAAATAGGACTCTTTTACTTCAATTATTAACTTACTGGATATGCATTAGAACCAAGATAAC
>NZ_VCDN01000345.1:0-333 GCF_033949405.1 Xenorhabdus santafensis
ATCCATATCTTTTTCTTTCTTCATATCTTCTTCTTTCTGATTATCTTTATCTTTACAAACATCCCCCCAACATTCGGCGGGCTCAGGAGCAACAGGAAGTTTGTCAGGTGGTTTCTCTTGTTCACCCTCTTTAAAGTGCTCTTGTTTGTCTTCAAAAGGCTTATCAGGTTGTTTAGGTTTATCAGGCTTAATGTCCTCAGGAAGAACAGGTTTAATCGACAAATCCATATCGTCAGGAATCTTCAAATTATCCCTAATATCCTTAACAGCATCCGCGATTTCTTTTGTGTTCTTTGCTATTTCATCGGTGTTCTTTTTAATCTCACCTGTATT
>NZ_VCDN01000346.1:0-584 GCF_033949405.1 Xenorhabdus santafensis
AAAAATCTCCAAAGAAGAATTTATGAAAATCATTGAATTAACAGGTCTCCCAGTTAGTCATATTCAAAAATTAATTGACTTGGAAAAGGCAGAACAAGAAGAAGCTAAAAGAAAAGAATTAGAAAAGAAGAATCCGCCTTTTGTGCAACTTTACAAAAGTCACATGAAAGAGATCCGATGGTTAATAACAAATCATCATTTATCAAGCAATATTTTATTTTTCTTTCTAGAAAATATGAATAATCGTAATGTAATTGTCTGTTCTCAACAATTGTTGATGGAACAATTTAATAAAGGACGTACAACAATACACAATGCAATAAAAACTTTAAAAGAACATGGATTTATTTCAGTAGCTAAAATAGGCAATGCAAATGCTTATATTATTAATCCAGAAATAGCGTTTCAAGATAGCAGAGATAAAATAAAATACGTTTCATTTGAGGGTAAAATATTAATCAATAAAAATGAAAATGAGGAATTATTTAAAGAACACAAATTTGAAAATTTAAAAGTTTTAAAAGACGAAAAGAAATAAAAAATGTTCCCTGCATACAAGGGGGAAACCCAGCATCTTCGAGTAA
>NZ_VCDN01000347.1:0-257 GCF_033949405.1 Xenorhabdus santafensis
CGCTGTACTCCATATTAATAAATCATTCAATGCATTTTCAATTTGTGTAATGGTTTGCTGAGATGGGGGACAGAAACATCCAGGGGGAAATGCAGCTACCAATTTCTCTAGAATATTCGTTAAAGAACTAATCAGATTTACAGATGAATTTGTAGTAACTACACTTTCCATGTTGTGAGGAAATAATCGTTGTAATAACTCTTCTTTTTTTGACTTTTTATCCAAATGTAATTCACTCCTCTTTGTATATTTGAATT
>NZ_VCDN01000348.1:0-671 GCF_033949405.1 Xenorhabdus santafensis
ACCACGATGTTTCCTGTTTTCTTCTCAGTAATTTCTGGCTTTCCAAACAGTTTTGTTGTTACTTCTGTTTTTGTTTCTTCTCGCAAATAAGACATTGACACTGGCTTATCCGGAATTTGATTTCGAAACGTTTCAAATTCCTGTTTCTTTTCTTTTATTTTTTTATCTAAACTCAAAAATTGTTGCTGAATTTTTTGTAACGTTTCATTCTGTTTTTCGATGTAGTTTGTGGTTTGTTGTAATTGATTATGCGTTTCCACTACTTTTGTCTTTAAATGCGTTTTTACATTGGATAACTGTTCCACTTCTACTTCTAAATCTTGTTTTTCCTTAAAGGCTTGAGGCGATAAATGTTTTTTCTCAGAACCTTCTCCCCGATCTACATCAAAACCTTTTTCCCGCATTTCCAACGGGAAGTCCTGTTGCAAAGATATCAATTCTTTTCTCGTAAACATATCTTTTGCGGACAAACGATTGTCTTCTGTAATTGGCATGACACCAATATGCATATGTGGTGTCGCTTCATCCATATGAACCATCGCATACAACGTATTTTGTTTGCCATAACGTTTTTGAATAAAATCTAGTGAACTCTCAAAATAACGTTTCTGTTCTTCTAAACTTAATGAATGCATGTAATCAGGCGAAGCTGTTACTACAAATTCTGAAAG
>NZ_VCDN01000349.1:0-540 GCF_033949405.1 Xenorhabdus santafensis
ACTGTCGGTACACTTGGATTTTACTTATAGGCCTGTCTCCTTTGCGAGAAGGAAAAAGCCATTTACTTTCCAATCCTGCTGCATACAAATAAACCTCTTCAAAAATAGATGTAATGTTCACCATTCGTTCCTTTTTCGTTTTGCCTTCCCTAATTTTCAATTCTTTTCTACGTTTCTTCTTCAATTCCAAAATCATAGATGTTTCTAAATTCAATAAGTCACTCACACGAAGACCCGTATTGATTCCAATCACGAATAAAATATAATCACGATCAGTGCAATGACGTTTGAGCGCCCATTTCATATCTTGCAACTGCTCCTTGCTTCGAATCGGTTGTACATCAATCAAATGCTCTTTTTTACTCATCAGCCCATACCCTCTTTATTTACAGTGTTTTGAATGTATACTTTTTGTTGTATATGTTGAGAGTATCAGCAATTTTGATGTAAAGTCAATGATTTCGTATTTTTGAATGTAAACTAATGTGTAAAAGTTTACATTCAACATTTAACTCAAAAGAGACATGCACAAATACAACT
>NZ_VCDN01000350.1:0-246 GCF_033949405.1 Xenorhabdus santafensis
ACACTTTAGCCCCTTTGCATGTTCAAACTTAGATAATTTCTCTTTCACATATGCAATCACATCGCTAGCTTCCATTAAAAAATACTTTGTGAACTTAGACATGGTTTCCCCTCCACACCAATTGTAAGCGTTTTCTAAAAGCTATAAAAAATAATAGGTTGAATTTTTTCATCCTATAAATATGTATTCTTCTTTTTGAAAGATATATCTAGGTTTTATTATATCTTGTTAGCACTTTGAGTCAAT
>NZ_VCDN01000351.1:0-363 GCF_033949405.1 Xenorhabdus santafensis
CTTATCATAAATCTCTTTTTGCAAGTTATACATTGTTGTTAATCCTGTGATGCCACCGCCGATGACTACAACTTTTTTCCTCAAGCATGCTCCCCCTTTCTTCTTACAATACAGATTCTTTTTTCTTTAATACAACATCTGTTAAACAATCAATAAATGCGTCCGATGCATTTGGCATTTCTGGACGATAATATTTCGCACCAATTTCATCAGTTACAACTTTACACTCAAAGTCGTTGTCATATAAAACTTCTAAATGTTCAGCAACAAATCCAACTGGTGCATATACGAATGAATTGTAGCCGTACTTTTCATTTAATTCTCTCGTTAAATCTTGTACATCTGGACCAATCCAAGGATCTG
>NZ_VCDN01000352.1:0-324 GCF_033949405.1 Xenorhabdus santafensis
CATACACGAGGTTGTTGGTCGGCGTACACACTAGAGATATCTCGAGACGTCCAAGAAATGATTCTAATATAGAAGGGGGGTCTCTTACATGAGATTATTTGTTGGTTTAGATGTAAGTTCGTTTGATATGAAAGTTTGCTTTTTAAATGGTGACGGAGAAAAACTGGATTCTTTTTCGGTCAGTAATGACCTACCAGGAGCTACTACACTCAAAGAAAAATTATTACAGTGTATTGCGGGTAAAGAGGTCGACATCCTTAAGATTGGTCTAGAATCCACCTCTGTTTACAGCTTTCATCCTTCTATGTTTCTTCACCATGATAT
>NZ_VCDN01000353.1:0-277 GCF_033949405.1 Xenorhabdus santafensis
ATGGTACAGCGATTAAGTTTTTCTTAGCGTCTTCGATAGCTTTGCGAATTGCGTCTGGTACCTCTTGTGCTTTACCAGTACCGAATCCAACATGACCGTTTTTATCGCCAACTACAACTAGTGCAGCAAAGCGGAAACGACGACCACCCTTAACAACTTTCGCGACACGATTTATCGTAACTACACGTTCTTCAAGTTCTAATTTACTTGGGTCAATGCGATGCATCAATTTTCCCTCCTTTGACCATTAAAATTGTAATCCAGCCTCACGAGCAGC
>NZ_VCDN01000354.1:0-298 GCF_033949405.1 Xenorhabdus santafensis
CATCTGCAATCGCTTCTGGAATTACATCCATACCACGTACTTCCGCTGCATCGTTCGCAAGCCAAAGTCCGATTGTACCAACACCACAATACGCATCTACAATTTTCTCATCGCCTGTTAAAGCAGCTGCTTTTTTCGCTTCATCATATAAAACAACTGTTTGCTCTGGATTCAACTGGAAGAATGCACGTGCTGATAATTCAAATGATAAATCACCAAGTGTTTCTTGAATTACTTCTTTTCCAGCTAATTTAAATGTTTTGTCGCCAAAAATAACAGATGTTTTACGCCAGTTTAC
>NZ_VCDN01000355.1:0-358 GCF_033949405.1 Xenorhabdus santafensis
AGTTACAAATTTATCCCTTATTTGGTTACGTAAAGTTCCTTGGGGGCTAGCCCCCAAAACCCCCAGCCAGCCTTCATCCCAAAAACAAGGGGGAAACTCACCATTTTTTCAAATCAAAATATCTGTTGTAGACATTTCGGAATGATGCAGAACTAATGAAATATTGATGTTTTACTGATGAACAAAAATATCAATTAATCATCAGTAAAAATGTATGCTCAAGTAAGAATAAGGCTGGAATGATTATTATATTTGTATATATCAGATGAAGACTCAGCACTCTTAGTAAAGGTATCTTGATTTTATTAAAAATAAGAATCTGTTAACAAACAGATTCTTAACCTACTGTATTGGTGGG
>NZ_VCDN01000356.1:0-547 GCF_033949405.1 Xenorhabdus santafensis
TAAAATAGCCCCTAAATTATTTTGTCTCACTATCATCTCGAATATATTCAATTAAATCCAATAACTCAACATCCAACTTCTCACAGATCGTTATCAATGTCTCTAATTTTAAAGAAGACACATTCTCATTGTGCCACAACTTATTGATAGAATTACGACTTACTCCCGTTATTCTCACCAAATCCGAAATATTATCTATATTCTTTTTCGCCATAATCATACGAATATTACTTACTACCTTCATTTTTCATACTCCTTTTCATTCAATGTACATACCATTTTACTTACAAGGATACTTTTATACAAATAAAACATAAATTAAATAATATTAAGGTTATTTTTTATATATTCACATTTAATATTAACCTTAAAAATAAAATATATTGTTTTATTATTTAATTTTATTTGTTTTAATTGAAATTTTAACCCCTTAGAGTTAAAATTAAATATATAACTTAAAATTTAATCTATTAAAATATATTTTTAACTCTAAAAAACCTAAGAGGAGGTTATCATTTTGGCATTCCTAACAAATTGTAAAGCAAAC
>NZ_VCDN01000357.1:0-592 GCF_033949405.1 Xenorhabdus santafensis
CAGCACTCACACCCAAAAACAGGGAAACTCAACATTGGATTACTAATTTTGTTTTCCAAAAGTATATGCAATTTTACATATACAGAAAAAAGAGTTTTGAAATATGACATACTTATCTTTGTTAAAAAAATTTATTTCTGGAGGAATTATACATGTTAAAAATTAAATCTAAATTCAAAAAAATCATTCCAGCAACAATGGCATTTGCGGCTCTTTTAACAGTTGCACCTTTATCTTCTTTTGCAGCTGAAACAGAAACGCCTGTAAAAAATAATGTAGTGAATTTCCCACAAACAAATTATAAAGTAGAAAATGTAAATCAAACTGTTTCTTTAGATGAAGATGGTGATGTATCAGCTCAAGGGTGGAAAAAATCAGCTGTTGTTTGGGGCTTAAAAAATGGTGGAGATGCGTTACAGACACTTACAAAATGGTTGGGTGCTGGAACTAAAGAAGCAAAATATTTGAATAAACATGCGAAAAGTATTGCTAATGCATTAGATCGTTTTGAAAGTCATATTGAACAAAATTTAATTGATTTTATGATTTTTGAATGCGGAATTCCTGGTGGATCAGCTCGAGTTATTGCAAG
>NZ_VCDN01000358.1:0-208 GCF_033949405.1 Xenorhabdus santafensis
TAAGCCCTCTAGAGAGAATTCTCTGCTTTTCCCTAGTATTTTATCTAGAAACACTTTTAAACGCTCTATAAAAGCTTCTAGACGCTTCTGAGGGATTGTCTTTGCCTTTTTATTCTCCTCCAAGATAGAAAGCCACTGTTCGCCTTCCTTTTGATTTTTAGGCTCATGTCCATTTTCTAAATTGAAAAGGACTAAACGTCCTTTCTTT
>NZ_VCDN01000359.1:0-270 GCF_033949405.1 Xenorhabdus santafensis
AGGACTAAACGTCCTTTCTTTTCTAGTTCGCTAATTTCTATATGTCTATTTGTATCTTGCAAGATGCTTTTATATACAATAGCGTCTGTTCGATGTTTCTTCAGCTGGTCTACTTCTTTTTCTAATAAACCAAATTGAAGTTCAGCATTATCTGCCCTACGATCTGCTTTGTAATACTTCTCTTCTAGCTCTTCAATTTTTTCGGCTGCTGCATCCATTCTTTTTCCGGCTTGATATTGCACTTTCATGCTAGATACAGATAACTCTTTT
>NZ_VCDN01000360.1:0-363 GCF_033949405.1 Xenorhabdus santafensis
TTATATGACAAATCCTGATGGATTTAGACAAATATTAAATCAAGCTGAAGATAATGCAAGAAAAAGAGATGTGAGAAAACAAGGAAAAATACATAATAATCATTATACTAGTTTACAAAAAGAACAGTTAGGACAAGCATTAGAGACTTTACAAGATTTAACGGGTAATGAGTATTACATTGGACGTAAAAGAGATAAATTTGCTAAGGTTGAATTTTCTCAAATAATTCATCCCAATATGTTGTTTATAAATAAAATTAAACTTTTAACAAGTTCTGAGAAAGTAATTTTATTAGATTTATCCCCTTTTTTAGAAGTTGGTTCAAATGTATTAATAGAAAAAAATATTGATACTTTGAATGT
>NZ_VCDN01000361.1:0-254 GCF_033949405.1 Xenorhabdus santafensis
TAAAAAACCATAATAAAGAAAGAAATTCAATCTTCATTAGAGTGAACTCCTTCCTTTACTATATTTTATATTAAGACATAGAAGAACCTTTAAATCTTTGTTAGGGGTAAAGATTTAAAGAAAAGTTTAGCTTAATGTCATTTTACATCATTGCGTTTCTAATAAAATTGATAATTAATATTCTCATTATTAAGATTATTTAGGTGTATAATACAAAAGTATAAATGCTAACTTAAATATGTACATTAACGCTT
>NZ_VCDN01000362.1:0-247 GCF_033949405.1 Xenorhabdus santafensis
ATCAAGGACGTAATCTTGACATTGAAAAGAAAAAATATGAAGAGAATATGTTTTTATATGACCCAGAGCGTAACAATAAATATCCAATTTATGAAGATGAAAATGGTACTCACATTATGAGTCCGAACGACATTTGTTTCATCGATGAATTAGAGGAACTAATCGAAGCTGAAGTTGACAGCTTAAAAATCGATGGTGTACTAAAAAGCTCTGAATACATTATTGAAGTAACGAAGAAATATCGTCA
>NZ_VCDN01000363.1:0-336 GCF_033949405.1 Xenorhabdus santafensis
GAAAAATTCAGTCTAGAAGAACTAGCTAACATGCCTTTAGAAGAACTCGCTGAGTTCCTACAGGAAAAAAGTCGAAACCGTTTTGGTGATCCAAAATGCGTAGCAGCATCCATTCAAAAAGCTGTGAAAGCTTCTTATCGCTTGGATAAGGTTGTAGAAGATTCAATAGATGTCATCTTAGGTACATCCATCGCAGTCATTCGTACGTTTCAACAACAAATCAAGGAATTAGAAAAGTCTATTAAAAAAATCATGGCTGGTTTGACCCAAACACTTGAATCTATTCCTGGAGTAGGTCCTGTTTTCGCTGCCGGTATCATTGCTGAAATTGGCCAA
>NZ_VCDN01000364.1:0-281 GCF_033949405.1 Xenorhabdus santafensis
GAAGATTTTAAAAAGAAAAGGGATTTTAGCATGTGCTGAAAGTGGTTTTAGAGATGAAACAGGGCGGATTTGTACAAAACGAACTTGGTTAATGAATCCTAATATCATTTGTTGTGGTAAAAAAGAAAGAATTGATAAAGTGACAAAACATATTTTTAAAGATATTTTACGAAATTTTAAGGTTGAAGGTTCTTCGGAAATACATAATTTACCTATTTATTTTTTTTAAGAAATGCTCTTGCATTTCTTTTTTTTTATATGTATACGAACATAAATTCGTC
>NZ_VCDN01000365.1:0-217 GCF_033949405.1 Xenorhabdus santafensis
CATCAAAAAATTCATCAAGCTTTGACAACTGTAATCCCATCTCAACGGTTTGTCTCGCTTTCGTTGTAACAATACCAACTTTATAACCTTGCTTCTTCAACTCTCGAACTGTTTCATATACAGTTTCATATTCTTCTACTAATTCATCATGATGATCATGGTTAAATTGACGATAACATGTAATCATCTCTTCAACTTTATTTTCATCAATCTTGCT
>NZ_VCDN01000366.1:0-300 GCF_033949405.1 Xenorhabdus santafensis
CTAAATATTCTAGAAATATTACAAATTTTGAATGGTGTATCAATGGAAGATCAAACTGTAGATACTAGTAAACTTATTACAGCTGTTAATTCATAATAACAATATATTTATCAATGTGGTCAAAACCTACTTTTTAAATATATAAAACATAAATAAAAACCCTATGATTTTTTATATCAATGGGTTTTTATTTATGATAGTGCATAATTATTTTTTAAATATTACCAAGAAAGGCCTAGTGACAAGGTAGCTGTTCTTATCTGTTATAGCATAGCCACAAAATGGTAATTAATAGTATGA
>NZ_VCDN01000367.1:0-271 GCF_033949405.1 Xenorhabdus santafensis
TCTTTTTTTATTTGTTACTAAGTATTTTTAAATAGTGAAGGTGCTACACTATTTAAAAATACAGAATATTAAAAACTTTATATATCAACTGTTGAAAAGTTAGTCTTATACAATAGCATGATAACATGATAGAAAATAAAATATAGATAATTTTGGAAAAGGAGAAGATTCTATGAATGTTCAACTAGGAAACGAACAAATTACAAAATTATTAAATGATTGGTATCAAGAAATTCGAGCGCAACACATTATTAAAGCAAAACAATTAAAA
>NZ_VCDN01000368.1:0-380 GCF_033949405.1 Xenorhabdus santafensis
AAAAGGCTGTTCGCAAGTCGTACCGTTTAGATAAGGTGGTAGAAGACTCAATCGATATTCTTTTAGGAACATCAATCGAAATCATTCGTACCTATCAAAAACAAATTAAAGAACTAGAAAAATCTATTAAGCGAATCATGGCTGGATTAACGCAAACACTAGAATCCATTCCTGGAATCGGACCTATATATGCCGCTGGTATTATCGCTGAAATTGGCCAAATCGAAAGATTTGACGATGAAACCAAAATCGCAAAATATGCCGGATTATATTGGCGAAAGCACCAATCCGGTCGTTTTACAGCCGAAGATACTTCATTATCCCGTACAGGGAATCACTACTTGCGTTATTACTTAGTTGAAGCCGCCAACTCAGTAAGA
>NZ_VCDN01000369.1:0-283 GCF_033949405.1 Xenorhabdus santafensis
AATTACTAGTTCTTTATGTTCTGCATTACTATTAACCTGTTTAGGAACAAATTCGACCGTTGCTGCTGAAATTGCTAATACATCAAATTTAGAAATTCAATATCCTACCACAAACTTATTTGAATACAACTTTAATAATGTTTCTTTCTCAAGTCCCGAACCGTTAACAGAAACACACATTCAAACATTATATACTCTAATTAATCCCATAACTGAAAACAAAAAAACTTCTGTAATCCAATATGGACCAGCATATCCAGGGGATAGTGGAATAATTGTAGAT
>NZ_VCDN01000370.1:0-293 GCF_033949405.1 Xenorhabdus santafensis
AACTGAAGAAGATATTTTTGAAATTAAAAAAATTCCAGAAATCGCACATGTGGTAACAACAAATTCCAGCATGGAACCACTTGATATTGAAGATAAAAAAGAAATGGTGAGTATTACTGGATTAGACAGCGAGTACTTTGCAGTAAATAAAGTAAAGTTGTTAAAGGGACGTTCTTTACAAGAATCAGATGTGGTCAAGGTAATAACGTTGTCATGATTAGTAAACAAATGGAAGAAAAGGTGTTTATAGATACCAATCCAGTCGGTAAAATCATTGAAATAAAAGGTCAACC
>NZ_VCDN01000371.1:0-451 GCF_033949405.1 Xenorhabdus santafensis
AATCCTGCCCCACGAGATTTATTAATCACATCAATAACTTGCTGCGTAACAAGTACATTAAATTCATCAATAGCAACTGTCACATGTTCACCTTCTCTGTGTTTCATATGACTACTCACATTCGTTTTTAAATCATTCACAATCATTTTTCCAAGTTGTCGAGCGCCTTCCGGATATCGCAAACTATCCAATGTAAAAATAACCATTCCTCTTTCTTCTAACACTTGATGTAATGCGATTGTATTTCCCTCTTCTTCCTGGAACAAATGTCGAAAATCTCCTTCAGCCAAAATAGAAACACGACTGGCCAAACCTTCAATTGCCTTTTTATCAATCCGCTTAATTTTTGGAATCAAATTGAAAACTTCATCACGTTTGAAAATACTCTCAGAAGGCTCAGATTTGCTTAAATCAACTTTTTCATCATCAAACAACACTAAACCATCTGTAT
>NZ_VCDN01000372.1:0-329 GCF_033949405.1 Xenorhabdus santafensis
AAATTAACGTAGGCCAGCGACCGTTACAAGGAACGAAGTTGTTCGTTAAGATAGCAAGCATACGTTCACGTGGCGATTCAATAATACGCGTTGACATAATGGCTGCTGCATTACAACCAAATCCCATTGCCATTGTTAAAGATTGTTTCCCGTGTGCGCCGGATCGTTTGAATAAGCGGTCCATATTAAACGCGACACGTGGTAAGTATCCGTAGTTTTCTAATAGCGCGAACATAGGGAAAAAGATTGCCATAGGTGGTAACATAACGCTAATAACAGCACCGATACCACGAAATAAGCCAAGTATTAAAATGCCATGTAACCATTCG
>NZ_VCDN01000373.1:0-226 GCF_033949405.1 Xenorhabdus santafensis
TTTTATTCCCAAAACAAAACTTTGTTCAATATACAAGTGCGCATTTGACGAAACCTGTTGCATACACAATTAGTAGCATCTTAGTATTAACATTTGCAGCTTTGACAGCATATGAATCGCGAATGATTGCGGTTATTTCACAAACGTATTTATTTAGTGATACACCAATACAACTACTGTCTTTCTTCTTCTTATTAGTTGTTATTTATGGAATAGCAGGACCAAG
>NZ_VCDN01000374.1:0-235 GCF_033949405.1 Xenorhabdus santafensis
TTTCTTACAGAGTTGGCGGCTTCAACTAGGTAATAACGTAAGTAGTGATTTCCATTACGAGATAATGAAGTGTTTTCTGCGGTGAAACGACCAGATTGATGTGTACGCCAATATAATCCGGCATATTTTGCGACCTTGGTTTCATCATCAAATCTTTCGATTTGACCAATCTCAGCGATAATACCGGCGGCGAATACAGGACCAATTCCAGGAATGGACTCAAGTGTTTGCGTTA
>NZ_VCDN01000375.1:0-335 GCF_033949405.1 Xenorhabdus santafensis
AAACCCATTGGAAACACATTGAAACTCCATTGATTTTCTCATATTTATGATATCACGTTTTTGTTAGGCTTTGTCTAACCTGTCACCTTTAGTGATAGCAAAAAAACCTTATGCTCTTCTATAAATAATCTGCATTTAATATAAATTTATATAGAACTATTTCTTAAATATATTATCTACCTCATCATAATCACGAAACGTCACTGTATCTTCACATTGAATATAAATTCCTTCTCCAAACCAAGCAAAATTCTTACCCCAAATCTTACGAAAAACTTCAAACAAACGTTCTTCTCCAGTATCCTTATCCAAAAGGACTCCTTCAATAATCTCAT
>NZ_VCDN01000376.1:0-327 GCF_033949405.1 Xenorhabdus santafensis
TATCTAGGTCAGTCACTGCATGATAGGCTGGAATTAAAAGGAATTGATCTAATGACACCTGTCAGGAAGAACATGAAGCAAAAGAAAATCCTTTTCCCTAATTTTTCAAAACGTAGAAAAGTGATTGAGCGAGTTTTCTCTTTTTTGACAAATCTAGGAGCTGAGCGTTGTAAAAGTCGTTCGCCTCAAGGTTTTCAATTGAAATTAGAGATGATACTTTTAGCGTATTCTTTACTGTTAAAATCAGCTAAATCACTGGAACCAGAGACTTTAAGATATTCTATCGGGTATCAAGTCATGGCTAAATAATCAACTAGCAATTCGGGT
>NZ_VCDN01000377.1:0-713 GCF_033949405.1 Xenorhabdus santafensis
GTACTCCGAATATGTTAATGATGAAAGTATGAGCGTATCTCAAAGGATAATCAAAATGGAGTTGTCACTTACTACGTGAAGGGAAAGGAGAAACGAGTGTGGAACTCTTAGAAGCAATTTTAAGCAACAAAAATATGAATGAAGCCTACTTACGCGTTTATAAAAACAAAGGTGTTAGTGGAGTTGATGGTGTAACAGTCGAAGAACTAAAGCAATATCTGAAAGAGCACAAGGACGAGCTACGTCAGCGCATTAGAACAAGGAAATACCAACCACAAGCTGCCTTAAGAGTGGAAATCCCAAAAGAGAATGGCAAGATGCGCAAGCTGGGAATACCAACAGTAGTGGATAGAGTCGTTCAACAAGCCATTCATCAAATACTCAGCCCGATATTTGAGAAGCAGTTCAGTGAATTCAGTTATGGTTTTAGACCAAAAAGAAGTTGTGAGATGGCAATTGTTAAAAGCTTGGAATTTCTAAACAACGGATATGATTGGATAGTAGATATTGATTTGGAGAGATTCTTTGACACAGTTCATCACGATAAATTGATGCGAATTATATCTAACTCAATACATGTCGGAGACGTCATTTCTCTCATAAGAAAGTATCTAGTCAGTGGAGTTATGGTGAATGGGAAATATGAAGAAACACCAGTCGGAACTCCGCAAGGAGGCAATCTCAGCCCTTTACTGAGTAACATTATGTTGAAC
>NZ_VCDN01000378.1:0-220 GCF_033949405.1 Xenorhabdus santafensis
AACTACAAACGTGAACGTAGATATGAGGCTTTCCAGTAAGATAACGTTTATCTAAAGAGCCAACCTCTTTAATCATAAATTCACATAGTTGTCTCACACTTACAGAATTAACATTTTGTATAAACTGCAAAATAAATTCTTGTTCAACAAAACTTAAAAATTGATACGAAATGTTCTTCTCAATAGAAACAGGTTTCACTTTCACAGGCTGACTTCGTAT
>NZ_VCDN01000379.1:0-297 GCF_033949405.1 Xenorhabdus santafensis
TGCACCTGCAATTAAGTGTAGTTTCCCTTCGTGCTTTAAAATATCTCCAGCAGCATATAATCCATCTACTGAAGACTCACTATTTGCATTACCTGCAATATAATAATTATCTATAATTGCAACGTCCAACTCACTATTTTCTAATAATGTAATGTCACGTTCATATCCATGATTAATAATAACTTCATCAATAGGTAAATGAGAAACCTCACCTGTTTCATGATTTGTTAATTCTACATATTCAATCGCTTCATGATTATCACCAGCAATTAATTTTGTAATCGATGTATTAAAGAA
>NZ_VCDN01000380.1:0-995 GCF_033949405.1 Xenorhabdus santafensis
TTATATTCTTGGTTACAAACATTTAGCCCTTTTTCAATATATGTGTTTACTGTATTTGTTTGTTTTAACTTGTAATATTCTTGTGCTAATAAAAACATTGTTTTGTAATCGTCTTCTTGATTTTCAAAGGATTCAAGAAGATAACGGATTGCAAGTTCAGAAAGATTTTGATCTGCATATAAAAGACCTAAGTGATAACGTACGAGTAAAGCTAATTTGTTTTCACTGTGTTTTTCAAATTTATTAATTGCGGAAAGCAAGTATTCTTCTGCAACAGAAAATTCCCTTAATGTAATACAAGCCATACCAAGTGTGTTTTCACATGCTCCGGTTTTAATCTCGTATCCTAGTTTCCCACTAAAAAAACTTTTGGCTTTGTTAGCATATTGAGTTGCTAATAAGGCTTGATGAGTATGATAATAGAAAGTTGCAACAGCATAATTAAATTCAGCTTTTTCTACTTCATCAGGAATTTCTTCTAGTAATTTTTCTGCTATATCATAATATTTTTGAGTTTCACTATAATTTCCTGTTTTCATTGCATGCATGCCTTTAAAGAAATGATAATAGTAATCTAAAAAATTATTTGTGTGTTCTTTTAATTGTTCGATTTTTTCTAAAGATTGTTCTCTATCTGCATAGTCGTTTGTAAGAATCTTGTATCTCAAATCAATAAGTGAATAATATAAAAGTAAATTTTGGTCTTCTTCTATGTTGTTAATTTCTTTTTCAATCTTTTGTTTTAATTGTTTTGCTTTAACTAATGTGTTGTTTTAGCATGGATTGATACCAGTCATTTAATAATTTTGTTATTTGTTCATTTTCTAACTGAACATTCATAGAATCTTCCCCTTTTCCAAAATTATCTATATCTTGTTTTTACCATGTTACCATGGTAGTACATTAGATTAACTTTTAAATAAGTTGATATATATTATTTTTAATATTCTGTTTATTTTATCTTTGTTTTTATATGGATGACAAAAAGCCCTTTT
>NZ_VCDN01000381.1:0-969 GCF_033949405.1 Xenorhabdus santafensis
AGACAAAGAAGTGAAACAGTTAGAGGGGAAAGCAAAAGAATTACAAACGATAAAAGGACAGTTAGAACAGATTGTGAGAGAACAACAACAGGAACAGAAAACCTTACAAAAACAAATAGGAGATACGAAAGAAGAGATTACGAAATTAAAAGAAACGAAGGAACAGATGCAAAACGATATACAAGGATTTCCTTTGTTTGATATGAGAAGGTTGAAAGTAGAAACAGAAAAAATAGGATTACTGAAAAAGAAAGAAGTGAAAACAGGAAACTATATCCTAACAAAAGAAGATGCCCGAAAGCTTTCAAAATGCCTTAGAGGGGTTTCTAACATAAAAGAAGGGTTAAGGGGTATAAGTGAATCTAAAAGCTCACTAGAAGCTCGAGAGGTCTGTTTAAATGAAAGGGAAGAGTTCATTTGTCAAAAAGAGTTGGATATTAGTTATAAAGAATTAGAAGTGAACCAAAGAGAGCGAAATTTGATTGGGAAAGAAGCAGCCATTGAGAATGGTCAAACTTGGTGGAAAGAAAAGCAAGGATTACAAGAACAAGTGAATCTATTAACCGTAGAAAATAGTCGTTTGAAACGAACGTTGAACAAAGTGAATGAAATGTACGAAGGATTAAAAATGAGTTTTGCGAATGTAGCAAAAGCAGTTGGCATGATGAAGTATAGCAAGAAGGAATATGAACAACCGCTAAATGAACGAGGGAATCGATTGGTAGATGCGATTGCAAATTATACAAGTTATTGGCTTCGAAAAATGGGAAATGAGGATCTAGCGGAAAAAGTGGAAAAAGAAATTGGATTGAGTGAAGGACTTCAACAATCTGTGAAAGCACTAGAACCGAAAAAAGAACGGAGTAAAGGGTATGACAGAGAAATGTAAATAGGGGTAGATTTTACCCCTATTTTATTATTTTGAGATATTTGACTTCTTTTCTGACTTGCTCTAAATTTTTGTCGCGT
>NZ_VCDN01000382.1:0-244 GCF_033949405.1 Xenorhabdus santafensis
AGTAGGGGCAATGGAAACAACGTTGGAAGGAGAATTAGATGTACTTCTTGATGTCGTGAAACGTGCGCAACAAGCTTGCGTCGATGCTGGAGCAGAAGAAGTGATTACTTCTATTAAAATCCACTATCGTCCAAGCACTGGTGTAACGATAGATGAAAAGGTTTGGAAGTACCGTGATGAATATGCAAAACCAGAAGCAATCTAAACTTATTACAACAATTTGGCTTATCCTTCTCATTGCGAT
>NZ_VCDN01000383.1:0-346 GCF_033949405.1 Xenorhabdus santafensis
GAAGATGTAGTCTTCGAAGTGCAAGATGAAAAAGGCAAAGTAGTAACGGAAGTAAAAACAGATAAAAATGGTAAAGCAAAAATCTCAGACTTATCTGTAGGAAAGTACAAATTAGTAGAGAAAGAAAGCTTACCAGGCTACAAAAAACTAACAGAGCCAGTATCATTCGAAATTAAAAAAGGTATGACAGAAGTCTTATCATTAAAAGTAGAGAATGAACTAGTTAGATAAAGGTTCAGTAGAAATTACAAAAGTAGATAAAGAAAGTCAAAAAGTATTAGAAGGCGTAGTCTTCGAAGTGCAAGATGAGCAAGGAAAAGTAGTAACAGAAGTAAAAACAGATAAA
>NZ_VCDN01000384.1:0-317 GCF_033949405.1 Xenorhabdus santafensis
ACAATAGAGGCATTAAAAATGAGAAAAGATAAAGCAAATATATATGTATTAGGGCCAGAAAAAATTGTTTCAAAAGAAGTAGAAAAAGAGTTTGAAAGAGATCCAGAAATAGTTGTGAATCGTTTAGAACAAATGGTGGAAGAACTAGATCCATCGATAACAGAAATTCAGTATGCTTTTTCAGTGAAAAAGGACAAATCTTCCCCTATATTACAAGAAGGACAAAAATTAATAAAGGGGATTGGGTATCGACCAGAACAATATAAAGAAGCATATCTAGAACGATTAGTAGAAACACCAGTAAAAGAGTTACCGAA
>NZ_VCDN01000385.1:0-309 GCF_033949405.1 Xenorhabdus santafensis
TGATACATATAATCCTCATTTCCACGTTTTGCTTTGTGTAAATAAATCTTATTTCACTGATAAACGATATTATATTCCTCAAAAAGAATGGTTAGAAATGTGGCAAGATGCAACGAATATGCCAGAGATAACACAAGTACATATTAAAAAAGTGGAGTTGATACGAGAAGGCAATGCGGTTGCAGAGGTTGCGAAGTATTCGGCAAAAGATTATGAAATGTCAGTGAGTCAAGATGTGTTCGACGTGTTTTATTTAGCTTTAAAAGGTCGTCAATTAATTGTTTATGGTGGATTATTAAAAGATTATGC
>NZ_VCDN01000386.1:0-309 GCF_033949405.1 Xenorhabdus santafensis
CGTGTTACAAGAAGACGCTGATATTATGGTTACAGCATCAGCTCCTACTAACTTAGAAATTATGGATAAGAATGGACATAAAGGAAACGGGCTACAGCAGATGGCAGCTCATTTTAATATTCCTATTGAAGATACAGTTGCTATTGGTGATAATTTTAATGATGTACCAATGTTAGAAGTAGCAGGCTTATCTGTTGCAATGGGCAACGCTGAAGAAGATGTAAAAAAACTATGTGATGTTGTAACATTAACAAACAATGAACATGGTGTTGCTCACGCAATCGAGCAATTTGTATTGAAACAAACTTC
>NZ_VCDN01000387.1:0-269 GCF_033949405.1 Xenorhabdus santafensis
ATGGTAAAAGAATAAGGTTGCGCAATAAATGTACAACCCAATAAATAGTAAATGTATATTTATACGAAACGTCTTTTAAAACCTAAAAACGTCGTTTGTATATGAGATAGGGTTTTCGACAAAAAAAGCAAATGTGGACAACTATTTACCCACATGTGATTAAAACTGTCCACATGTTATACACAAATTGTGGATAAAATAAACATGTGGAAAACTTATTCAAAGTGAAAACACAACTATAATATCAAAAAAAAGTAGCTATAGCAATG
>NZ_VCDN01000388.1:0-364 GCF_033949405.1 Xenorhabdus santafensis
GTAACCCCTTGTAACCCAGTTGTAACCGCTAATAAACCTTGATATATAAGCATTTATAGAGTTTGTAACCTTTTATAAAAAATATAGCACTTATATAAATAATATTTTTTATAAGATGATTTTTATTTATATAGGTGTGTTTTTTAAAAAATAGGGTTACATGGGTTACACCCTTGGTATTACTGGGTTTATAGGGGTTACAATTGGGTTACAAAGGGTTACAAATCTTCTTTTATATGAATTGTTTAATTGTATCAATATCAATAACAATCATTTTCTTTACTCCTCCAAAAAAAATATGCTTTCATCATACACAATCTATCTAAAGATAAAATATCCCCTAAATTCTCTAGTCCCACTATCA
>NZ_VCDN01000389.1:0-353 GCF_033949405.1 Xenorhabdus santafensis
CTGGTTCTCTCTTTGTCATTCAAATATCATCAACCGCACCACATTTTTCACATTTAACCCAACATTTATATGAGTAATATACATCTTCACCATCTTTGACCTTACTTTTTGAAATCCGATAAATTTTCATTTCTTCGTTATAACATTCCCAACAGGTATGTTTAACAATATCACCTTTTTTATACAAAACTATTCAACCTCCATTTCATCAATCAAATGACCGTTATATTCTTGTTTCTCACTTTCCGTTAACTCTTGATATTCTTGTTCAAACTTCATCAAATCCTTATTCCACATTGCAATTAATCTATAATAATACTCATTTTTATCTATACTCTTATACTTGTCCAATT
>NZ_VCDN01000390.1:0-205 GCF_033949405.1 Xenorhabdus santafensis
ATTACAACCTAAAAAGAAACAGAATATAAGAATTTATGAATTTATAGAGAAGAAAATGAGTGAGAGCGGGAGAGAATTGTTTAAATCATGTAGTACTTTTAATGAGTTTGTGGCTACGAAAGATAAAAAGAAAAAGAAACGAGTAAAGGGGAATGATTGCAAAAATCGTTTTTGTCCAATTTGCGCTTGGAGAAAAGCAGGAAAG
>NZ_VCDN01000391.1:0-651 GCF_033949405.1 Xenorhabdus santafensis
AATTGTAAGCTATGAGCCTACTATGCTGAAAATTTCTAAAGATGTAAATGAAGTAAAAGTTTTTGGGACTACTCATTTTTATCTTTCAAGTTCTGATCTATCTAAAATAAATAAAGTAATTGCATTTGGTGGTTCAGCTTCAGCATTAGCAGCAGCTTTAGGTGTAGCTGTTGGAGTAGCAGCTCCTATACTTGCAGCAGCAGCATTTTTAGGTGCAGGGTTAAATTTATGTAATTGGAATGATAAGGGTATTATTTTGAAGCATATTAATAATATGTGGTCTTGTACCCCAGCTAAGTAGAATAATTTATATCGTAGCCTGCTTTAAATAACATTTTAAGGTGGGCTATAATTAGTTTTATTTTTATATTATAAATCTGGAATTTTCAGACAAAATAGAACAAAAAAAGCCCTTTATGCTATAATTGAGTTACCACACTACAATTATAGGAAAGAGGCTTTTTTCATTTTAACTAGATTGTTAGAGTTTTAAGAAATTAAGAATCCTAAGATTTAGTTTCTAAGTATATAATATCAAAAGAAAAGTCTCTTTGCTAGTTGTAAATACTAGGAAGAGGAGAATTTTGTATGACAAATCTTGATGAGTTTAGACAAATATTAAACCAAGCAGAAAGTAATTCCAGAAAAAGA
>NZ_VCDN01000392.1:0-264 GCF_033949405.1 Xenorhabdus santafensis
AGACAAGTCTGGTAATACAAACCAAGTATCGATAGAATAAAGAAATAATATTGGTTTTATTAATAAAACGAAGTAAATAGTTCACTATATTAATAATTTAGTTAATTAATATAAAAAAATAGGAACCTTTTTTAGATTCCTTAAAAGAAAATAGAATAGGTAGGATACAAAACTTATTAATAAATTTTGTATCTCTGTATCTTATGTTGAGTATAAATTTAGGTTTGTACATTTTAGTTTTAAAAAAAGCAAAACAAAGAATTT
>NZ_VCDN01000393.1:0-425 GCF_033949405.1 Xenorhabdus santafensis
ACAATTACTTGAACTAATTAATTTCTTAGCTATATCACCTTCCTTTTCCAATTCAGAAAAGGTTTCTATAGTCTCCTTAGTAACATATCTAGTAACTTTCGATACATAAAAAGAAACAATATCAGTATCTACAGTGTCATATGTAAGAATTTTATTTCTCTCCATAGCATGATCCACAATATACGTATTATCATAAACCTCACTCACACCTTCAACTGTTATCTTCTTCATTAAATAATGAGAAACATAACGATTACATAAAAAATGATAATGAGGTTGTCCACTTTCATGTAACTCAATTACCCTAATAAACTTAAAATCTTCAAATTCATTCTCTTCAAAACGTCTTGAAATTCGTTCATACAACTGTTTATGTAAATTTTCATCTTGCTTATTAGTTTCATAAATAGATGGAAATAATTTGT
>NZ_VCDN01000394.1:0-649 GCF_033949405.1 Xenorhabdus santafensis
GATAGTGTAGATATCGAAACAGCCGGGAACCCCCGTGTTACTGGTCGGGGGTTCCTCATTTCTCAACTGGAAATTTTCCTTCGAATCAGACAAACAAAACACCCACTAACTCCAAAATATATTTATTATTAATTTCTCTTTTTCAATTCTCTTTCTTTCCAACCTTTAAACTCATAATAAAAAAGTTCTGGATTATCTGCTTTAAGATCACATAAAGCATCAGCATCTAAACGTTTAGATAAATCTAAATGAAAAACACCATATTTTTTCTTAACAGGATATAACGGATAACCCATAATAAAAGCAAATTCTTCCCAATCAACAGAACGTTTTTTACTTCCACAACAACACTTTTCATCTTCACAGCTATACACACTCTCACAATCCACACAATAACTATATGCCATCAACAATTTCCTCCTAATGCTTTTCCCTCTTAATACGTTCAACCGTCGCCTCGTTCTTAAATAGACGTTTATTCAATACATCAATCTCAACATCTTTTTCCTCAACCAAATGATATAACTTAGTAAAATTATCATCAGTTTCAATACGATGAGCCTTCAAATCCGTTTTAATCTCCTGAATATCCTTATCAATCTTATCTAATTTATCAATAATTTTATGTAACAATTCTTCCATGGTTACA
>NZ_VCDN01000395.1:0-264 GCF_033949405.1 Xenorhabdus santafensis
ATGATTTAATTATTTTAGATATTATGCTTCCGAAAATGAATGGATTCGAAATTTGTAAACAAATACGTGCTATAAAAGATATTCCGATTTTACTTGTTTCAGCCAAAAAAGAAGATATAGATAAAATTCGCGGACTCGGATTAGGAGCGGATGATTATATAACGAAACCGTTTAGCCCAAGTGAATTAGTAGCAAGGGTAAAAGCCCATATTTCTCGTTATGAAAGATTATCAGGAAATGTGAGTAAGCAACGCGATACGTTAT
>NZ_VCDN01000396.1:0-442 GCF_033949405.1 Xenorhabdus santafensis
AAAGAATTATAAGTTAGCAAAAGCAATTAGTGAGGTATATTGGTCGCAATTTCGATCCATGTTAGAATACAAAGCAAAATGGTATGGCAAACAAGTCATTGTCGTATCGAAAACATTTGCTTCCAGCCAATTATGTTCTTGTTGTGGATATCAAAATAAAGACGTTAAAAATCTAAACCTACGTGAATGGGACTGTCCTTCTTGTCGTACACACCATGATAGGGATATTAACGCAAGTATCAATCTAAAGAATGAAGCGATAAGGCTTCTAACCGCAAGGACTGCGGGGTTAGCCTAATCAATTAGAGTTCGATAGAACTCTTTACTTAGGAATCCCCCTCTTCTAAACGAAGTGAAAGTGGGGGTAGTTCAAGAAAAGTTATTAGATAGTTTATTTAGTTTTTAAAATTAATAATAGGATTATAGCAATCAACAATAACTT
>NZ_VCDN01000397.1:0-347 GCF_033949405.1 Xenorhabdus santafensis
CGTACCATTAGAAGCTACAAAAAACTCTTTTAAACCAACATCCACACCAATCGACTCATTGGTTAGTTCTTGTGATTCAAAGTCTTCTTGGAACCCTACACTCATCCACCAGTGACGACCATCAAATGTAACTCTTGGATTTGATGGTTTTTTATTTCTTGGTAGTTGTTGGCTTGTTTTCACTTCTCCAATAGACTGAATATGAACTACTTTCTTTCCTATAATCAGCCTTTCATAATTGGCATAAAATCCTTGGATTAAATCTTTTTTGGATTTATAAGAAGTGTGATAACCATTTTTGTACTTTTCGAACGAATTTCTTCTCGCCGTATCAAAATCTTTTGAAG
>NZ_VCDN01000398.1:0-280 GCF_033949405.1 Xenorhabdus santafensis
GAAATAATATACATTTGTAAAAAGGGGGCTACTTTGTGGACGTTCAAACAAAAAATAATGAACAAATCACAAACATGTTAAATGACTGGTATATCGAAATTCGTGCTAGACATTTAGGTAATGCACATAAATTAAGGTTAGAAATTGATAAAAAAATCCACAACATAGAAGAAGACCAAAATCTACTTTTATACTATTCACTATTAGATTTTCGCCATCAATATCTAATGGATCATTTAAGTATTGGTAAAAATAGCTTCGACAAAATTGAATCTTTTAA
>NZ_VCDN01000399.1:0-270 GCF_033949405.1 Xenorhabdus santafensis
AACGTAAATCAGAGCAGTTAAAACAAACAAGACAACCAAAGACAAAAAGAGATAGAGGGATGGAACGATAAAAAAGGCAATACCGATTGTAACGGGTATCGCCTTTTTACTCTATTTTTTCATGGATAGAATAAAATTTACGCCTTGTTTGAATCCTTCTCTATAAAACTCTTCTTGCATGTCTGACATTTCTAGAGTGATTGCAAGTTCAAGTTGAGTAAATTCTTCAAAAGTGAATTTGTCTTGGTGTTTATGTAACTCCTCAAGATT
>NZ_VCDN01000400.1:0-579 GCF_033949405.1 Xenorhabdus santafensis
ATAAATAGTATCAAATGGAGCTCCTAAAATATTAACATTTCCTAAACCAGGAACAAAAATTGTAAGAATCATATTCAAACGTTCTCCTTTCATAATAAATATAATGAAAATTTATATATTATATTTATTATGAAAATATAAATTGGCTTGTACATTTTATTTATGGTTTTAAAATTTGTAAATACTTTTGAAGTTATTTTTTTCTTTTAATATTGTTGTAATTATATTTATCAAGGGTTTGCTAGGTTGTTCCTTCTATATTTATTAATGGGCTATCCACTAATCAATGGACAGGTAGTATTTTTGAGAAAAAATCTTCACCATTGATTAGTGGATTTTGGCAGATATTGGCATGTTTCTTTGCTGTATAAAACACCCAAAAACAAGGTCAATAATCTTTCTATGCGTTTAATATGTAATTTTGCATATATTGTTATATTCATGGTATTTTTTATTTTATATGTTAGAATAAACTTTGTAGATAATTTTGTAATGCAATTTTTTAACTTTAACTCCAAAGTAAAATTGATTAGGTATTGTAAGTATTAAAGTAGGATTTTATTTAGTAAAAAAAGGCGT
>NZ_VCDN01000401.1:0-255 GCF_033949405.1 Xenorhabdus santafensis
TTCTTTTTTTGGTTCTAAGGCTTGTACGGATTGTTGTATCCCTTTACTCAATCCAATTTCCTTATCCACTTTCTCCGCTAAATCCTCACTTCCCATTTTTCGAAGCCAATAGCTTGTATAATTCGCAATCGCATCTATCAATCGATTCCCTCGTTCATTTAACGGTTGTTCATATTCTTTCTTGCTATATTTCATCATCCCAAGCGCTTTTGCTACACTCGCAAAACTCATTTTTAATCCCTCATACATTTCATT
>NZ_VCDN01000402.1:0-339 GCF_033949405.1 Xenorhabdus santafensis
TGTAACTCCTCAAGATTTTCGATTTTTGCTAATTCTTGTACACTTTGCTCCACAATCATTTCTAACATTTGGTTTGCAGTCATACTTTTCATCCTCCTTGTATTTAAAAAAGATTTATAGGAAAATAAAAAGGCATATGTCGTGTGTGCAGATTCAAAGATGTAGGTGCTCCCTGGTCAGAGGGAGTGCCTTTTTATTTGTCTTTTAAAATTTCGAATAACTTTGCTCATTACCTCAAAACATTTGTTTTAACGTACTTTGAACGTTCAAATTTCTTGAACAATTCTTCGTTTTCTTCACGACCGAGAAGTATATTGCCTTTGAAATTTACGAAGTCTT
>NZ_VCDN01000403.1:0-308 GCF_033949405.1 Xenorhabdus santafensis
TTCAGGGGTTATTACAGCTACCTGTTTCCATGTTTAAAAACGAGAAAAATGCAAAAAGTATATTTGTTCTCCAAAAGAAAGGCCCTAGTGTAACAATGCCAAAACAGGCGTTATTAGTGGAGTTGCCTAAATTCTCTAACATGAAGGCGATGGAGAACATTATGGATCAATTAAATACTTGGTTTGCAACACATAAATAAAGCTAGGTATATGTAACAGAATTAGTGATTCATGTAGTACAGTTTTATATAATATGTCATATTTTTAAATATATACTAGATTTAACTGAATTTTTTTGAAATCTGTAA
>NZ_VCDN01000404.1:0-287 GCF_033949405.1 Xenorhabdus santafensis
GGCAAACTTCACCTGGGTTGTTACGTACGTATTGAGCAGCTTTAATTTTGTTAACAAGAATGCTTGCGTCACGGCCGATACCGTCAGCATTGATTTCCATAGATTGGATAACGCCGTCTGGATCGATGATGAATGTACCACGAGCAGCAAGGCCTTCTTCTTCCATTATAACGTTGAAGTTTGTAGTGATTGTGCGAGTTGGGTCACCAATCATAATGTATTCGATTTTGCCGATAGTTTCTGAGCTATCATGCCATGCTTTGTGAGTGAAGTGAGTGTCTGTAGAT
>NZ_VCDN01000405.1:0-205 GCF_033949405.1 Xenorhabdus santafensis
CTTTCCTGCTTTCCTCCAAGCACAAATCGGGCAAAAACGATTTTTACAATCATTCCCCTTTACTCGTTTCTTTTTCTTTTTATCTTTTGTAGCCACAAACTCATTAAAAGTACTACATGATTTAAACAATTCTCTACCACTCTCACTCATTTTACTCTCTATAAATCCATAAATCTTTATATTTTGTTTCTTTTTAGGTTGTAAT
>NZ_VCDN01000406.1:0-1048 GCF_033949405.1 Xenorhabdus santafensis
TTGGAAAATACTTGTTTTCTGTTCCCTTTTTTTGCTATAATCAGAACGTAAAATCTTGCTACGAATAAATGTTCGTTCAGGATATTTGATTTTATATTATATTTTTTCATAAAATTTAAAAGGAGTGTAATTTTATGCCACAAGCAATTATTGAAGGACAATACTTAAGTTCAAGTATTAAAAAATCAACTTTTAATGGTGTTGAAAAATCATTTGTACAATTGGATGTTTATCAGCCTGAAAGTACTGATAGCGAAAAAACAGTTGTTGTTAAGTGTGATGATTTAGAGCTTATTAATCATTTTAAGGATACGAAAATGGGGATGCCTATTAAAGCAAAGGTTTCTATTAATGCTTATCAAAATAAAGCATATTTTAAATTGGTTAATTTAGCGTAAAATCTTTATATTAAGACAAAAAAATGAATGTGAATGAATGTGATTTTATGTTGGATAAAATCGATTTAAACGAATTGTACAAAACCATTTCGGAAATTATGCCTAACTACTTAGTACAGACTAAGAACGGTAGTTTTGCAGTTTTCCAGACACTTACCTATGGTGATATGTTAATTAGTTTCTTGTTATTGCTAATCTTGTTGGTGTTGACATTCAACTGGATATGGAGTGCTTTACGATGATCGAGTTTAATTTAGAAAACTTGTTGAATCAATATTCCTTGTTTGGATTACCATTTTTATTAATTATCGTGTTCACATTGCTGAAAGATTGGCGGTTTGATAGATAATGAATGATTTAGCGTTTCTAGATATGTTGTATTGGTTCTTCATGAATAATTCAGTTGTATTATATTCGTTAGGTTTTATAACCTTTCTTGTGTTCGTAATAATGATGTTCACCACCGTCAAAGCTTGGGGTGATGGCTATTAGTTTTAGCATGGACGTGGGAAGAATCTTGCAGTATGCCTTCAACATGTTTAGTTCAGTGTTACCAGTGATTTATTTATTCATTGGTGGGGCGTTTGCTATCTACTGTATCGGTAAAGTGTACAACACCTTTAGGAGTTGATTTCAATGCCTGAATTTGG
>NZ_VCDN01000407.1:0-227 GCF_033949405.1 Xenorhabdus santafensis
ATGAGCAACGAGAGTTAGTTGTAGCGGTTGGGGAAGGTAAAGATGATCCAATGTGTCGGAAAGAGAAAAAAGAAGCGCTACAGAGGTATGCAGAAGCGTTTCAAGAGCGGAATCCTAATCTAGCAGTCTATAACATGGTGTTACATGATGATGAAGCCAATCCGCATCTACATATCAACTATGTGCCACATTTTTCAAGTAGTCGGGGATTAACGAAGCGTGTCGGA
>NZ_VCDN01000408.1:0-262 GCF_033949405.1 Xenorhabdus santafensis
AGGTGCTATAATTTGATCTAACATAATTGCAGCACTAACCATTATTATAGTAAAAAAATCGTAACTACTCAGCTTAGTTAAACAAAAAAGCATGCCAAATACATGTTTCCTGTTCGAAAACATGAAAAAGAACACACTCCGATAAGAGAAAGAATCTATATGAAATAGAAACATTCTCTTACGAAAGAGTGGTATTCCAAGGAACCGTTCCGGTTTCTATAACCAGGCTTATCGCTTGTAAGACAGATTGTTTTTGTTTTTT
>NZ_VCDN01000409.1:0-294 GCF_033949405.1 Xenorhabdus santafensis
CCTTTGCAGAATCCATCAAAGAAACGATTAATTGTTCGGTTGAAATCATCAAACGATCTGAACTTCACAAGTTTGTCGTGTTACCTAAACGCTGGATTGTGGAACGAACTTTTGCTTGGTTGGAAAATTACCGTAGACTGTGGAAGAATTGTGAACGAACACTTGAAAATAGCAGACAGAGTTGCTTATTGGCAGGTGTGGCAATTTTATTAAAAAGATTTTAAACAGGTTCTTATATTCTAGTTCCTTTATTTTCAAATTCAGCTGCAATGGATCCCCAGTCAAAGGTTCTTT
>NZ_VCDN01000410.1:0-339 GCF_033949405.1 Xenorhabdus santafensis
ATCTGAAGTAACAAAGAACAATCCTAACCATTTCAAAGCATTTTTCGTAGAAGCATTTGAATACTATAAAATAAATGACCATAATTACGCTGAACAACTAATTGAAAAAGGCTTAAAACTTAGTAACGACTTTAACAATCAAGAATTCCAACATCGTTTTAAAATCTTAAAAGCACTCAATAATAAAGTTCCTATATTAACTTTAGAAACATCAATTTCAGAAGGTATTACTTACTTTAAACAAGAAAAACTATGGGAATGTGTAAAAGAATATGCTGATATCTTAGCTCTAAGATTTTATGAAGAAAACAACCATAACAAAGCAAGTCAATATTTTTA
>NZ_VCDN01000411.1:0-359 GCF_033949405.1 Xenorhabdus santafensis
CGGACGTATTCATTGGTGTATCTGCAGCGGGTGCATTAACTGAAGAGATGGTTCGTACAATGAATGACGATGCAATTATTTTTGCAATGGCGAATCCGGTTCCGGAAATTATGCCAGAATTGGCAAAAGCAGCGGGCGCAGCTGTTGTTGGAACAGGTCGTTCTGACTTCCCGAACCAAGTAAATAATGTACTGGCGTTCCCTGGTATTTTCCGCGGTGCACTTGACGTACATGCGACACAAATTAACGAAGAAATGAAGATGGCAGCTGTACAGGCTATTGCTGAGCTTGTAGCAGAAGATGAGTTGAATGCAGACTATATCATTCCGGCACCGTTTGACGCGCGTGTAGCGCCTCGA
>NZ_VCDN01000412.1:0-303 GCF_033949405.1 Xenorhabdus santafensis
ATAACGGCTCTTTTTATAGAAAAAATCCTTAGCGTGGTTTTTTTCCGAAATGCTGGCGGTACCCCTATTCATTTTAGCTAATAACTCTAATCGTTCTTTTTCTTCTTCAGAAACATATAATTTGATTTGTTCTTTCGCCATTTTTAACATCCTCTTAGGGTATATTTTGTTCCTTTCATCATATCCCTTTATATACCCTTTTTCAATATATAATTTATAGTCCTTTTTATACCCTTTAATACTTATCCCTTCTATACCCCTTTAAAAAATAAAAGAGAGCCAACTATAAAGTTGGTTCTCTTT
>NZ_VCDN01000413.1:0-212 GCF_033949405.1 Xenorhabdus santafensis
GGCTTACAAAGTTTACGATTATTAACGAATAATCCACGAAAAATTGCTGGCTTACAAGGTTACGATTTAGAAGTAACCGAGCGTGTACCGTTGCAAATGCCAGCAAAAGAAGAGAATAAAACGTATTTACAAACGAAAGTAAACAAATTAGGACATTTACTAAACTTATAATCAAAGGAGAGATTTATTATGGTATTCGAAGGTCATTTAGT
>NZ_VCDN01000414.1:0-301 GCF_033949405.1 Xenorhabdus santafensis
TTTCTTGTTTGGTTCTTATCTTTTAATCTTACCTTTGCTTTTTGGCTAGAGTGCTGGCTCGTCGTGTGGGGGCGAAACCCCACGTATTCCGTATCTATTTTTCGAATAAGAACTATCTTGGAACGAATGATCTAAGCGGTTCGGCTCGTATACTTGCTAGTCCAAGTCGAGAACCATTGCTTTGCTTTTTGTCTGTCGGCTTGGCGAGAAAAGCAAACGAGCCGAAAAAACTTCTGCAAGGATGGAGCAATAGCAAAAGAGTGGAGATTTTTTGAGTGGGTTTCTCAAAAAATACTACTCG
>NZ_VCDN01000415.1:0-279 GCF_033949405.1 Xenorhabdus santafensis
GGGCTCATAACCCGAAGGTCGCAGGTTCAAATCCTGTCCCCGCAACCAAATGGTCCCGTGGTGTAGTGGTTAACATGCCTGCCTGTCACGCAGGAGATCGCCGGTTCGACCCCGGTCGGGACCGCCATTTTAATAAGGCTCGGTAGCTCAGTCGGTAGAGCAGAGGACTGAAAATCCTCGTGTCGGCGGTTCGATTCCGTCCCGAGCCACCATTTATCTTAATAAAATACGCCGGCTTAGCTCAATTGGTAGAGCAACTGACTTGTAATCAGTAGGTTG
>NZ_VCDN01000416.1:0-241 GCF_033949405.1 Xenorhabdus santafensis
CACTGATTCGATTGTAGCGTGTAAACCACCGATTGTTACGATAGCATCACCTTTTTTGATTTCATTTTGCATTTGAGCAACTGCTTTTTGACGCTTTTGTTGCGGGCGAATTAATAAGAAATAGAAAATCGCAAACATCGCAACAATCATAACGATATTCATCATACCTGCATTCATCTTTTGTTCCTCCTTTTAAATTATGTATTAGAAGTTTTTAGCATTCGGTTTATTAAAGCCATAC
>NZ_VCDN01000417.1:0-259 GCF_033949405.1 Xenorhabdus santafensis
GGGAGAGTGCTAAAAAAATTCTCTTTGATGCTCAAATTATTAAAGAAAAAGGTGTATCATCATGAAACATAAACGATCTACAGATGCTATTGTAGCCTTAGCTAAAAAGAAGCGTGAAGAAACCCTACAAAAGGTTGAGAAAGCAATTAGACAACTGATTAAAGAGAATAGACGTATTAATTTCAACTCTGTCTCCGACTTCGCAGAAGTGTCCAAGTCTTACTTGTATAGTCATACTACCCTTCGTGAACGAATTGAA
>NZ_VCDN01000418.1:0-334 GCF_033949405.1 Xenorhabdus santafensis
TACTATCATTATTTCACCTCTATATAAAGAAAAGAGGGAGATTTACTCTCCCCCTTCTTTAGCAATTCTTTTCGAAAGCTTGTTCTAAGTTCGTAATAATTTCGTCCATAGTTGCACCTTCAATTTCATGACGGTGAATGAAGTGAACAACTTCTTTTCCTTTTAATAATGCCATAGATGGTGAAGATGGAGGGATTTCTCCGAAGTATTCACGCATTTTTGCGGTAGCATCTTTATCTTGACCTGCGAATACAGTTACAAGATGATCAGGTTGTTTTTCAGCACGAACAACCGCTTGACCTGCTGATGGACGTGCTAAACCAGCTGCACAACC
>NZ_VCDN01000419.1:0-441 GCF_033949405.1 Xenorhabdus santafensis
GCTTTAGTTGAACGTTTCGCAGGTGTTTTAACAAACAATGGTGCAGAAATCATTAACACGAAAGAGTGGGGTAAGCGTCGTTTAGCTTACGAAATCAACGACTTACGTGAAGGTTTCTACATGATCTTAAACGTGAAATCTAACGCAGAAGCGATTAACGAATTCGACCGTTTAGCTAAGATCAACGAAGACATCCTTCGTCATATCGTTGTTAAAGAAGAAGAAAAATAATTGATATATAAGGGAGAGTGGTTCGATTGATGAATCGTGTTATCCTCGTTGGTCGTTTAACTAAGGACCCTGACTTACGTTACACGCCCAATGGTGTTGCAGTAGCTACTTTTACGTTAGCTGTGAATCGCGCATTTGCGAATCAACAAGGTGAGCGTGAAGCTGACTTTATTAATTGTGTAATATGGCGTAAACAAGCAGAAAACGTGG
>NZ_VCDN01000420.1:0-563 GCF_033949405.1 Xenorhabdus santafensis
GACAAAAAAGCTATTTACGGAAAGAGACATTCAAATTCTATCAAATAACCCATACATAAAATCTGTAAGTCAGAAAGGTATCACTTATACAGAGGAATTTAAGCATATTTTTATTGAGGAAAATGAAAAAGGAAAGCTACCTCGAAATATTTTTGAAGAATGTGGTTTTGATATAGATATGATTGGAATGAAACGAGTTATGTCATCGGGAAGTAGATGGCGTGCTGCTTATAGAAAAAATGGTGTATTGGGTTTAAGGGATACACGTATCGAAAACGCTGGAAGAACTCTTGAGAGAGAGCTTACGTTAGAAGAAAAGTATGCCCGTTTAGAAGCCGAACGAAACTTACTAAAGGCGGAAAACGAATTGCTAAAAAAAATCAAACTTATGGAAGGGAGGATGAGAAGGAAATAACACTACCACCTAGTCAGAAATTCATCTTGATTCGTTCTGTCATCATGAAATACAACTTAAGGAATATGGTCAGTCATTTGTGTAAAGTAGCTGGTGTATCCCGTTCGGGATACTATAATTACTTTTCAGTTTCATCTCAAGAACAACG
>NZ_VCDN01000421.1:0-239 GCF_033949405.1 Xenorhabdus santafensis
CTCCCTTAGATGTAGAAACAAGAGCGATACCTAATCCGTTAAGTACACGAGGTACTTCATCAGCTTTTGCGTAAACGCGTAAGCCAGGTTTACTGATACGTTTTAATCCAGTGATTACACGTTCATTGTTTGCACCATATTTCAGGAAAATACGAAGGATACCTTGTTTGTTATCCTCGATGTATTCTACATCACGAATGAAACCTTCACGTTTTAAAAGTTCAGCGATCTCTTTTTTG
>NZ_VCDN01000422.1:0-277 GCF_033949405.1 Xenorhabdus santafensis
GTTTGCTTTGTAATTTGTTAGAAATGCCATGTTAATGCTCCTTTCAGGTATTTTTATGGTTAGTTAAAGAGTAGTTCTGTAATGTTTTTTCAACTTTTTCATACCAATATTTCACATCGTTTATGGATACTCCGATTTCTAGTAGTTCTTTTGGTATACGGTTGTTATCTAATAGCCACATTGCGATTCTTTCTAAAGCTATTTTTTGATTGCCGATTGCGTAAATGCATTTATATTTGTATTGCTTTGAGTAATATGGTTGTGTTCCAACGTATTG
>NZ_VCDN01000423.1:0-300 GCF_033949405.1 Xenorhabdus santafensis
ACGCGATATAAAAGCGAAGATTACCTCGACAAAGAAAACGAGTCAAATTACGAAAGCGATGGAGATGGTATCTGCATCTAAGTTAAACCGTGCAGAACAAAATGCTAAATCTTTCGTTCCGTATATGGAAAAGATTCAAGAAGTAGTAGCGAGCATTGCGCAAGGAAGTAAAGGAATTAATCATCCAATGCTAAATGCGCGTCCTGTAAAGCGTACAGGATACATCGTTATTACATCTGATCGCGGACTAGCAGGTGGTTATAACAGTAACGTATTACGTACAGTAAGTAACGTAATTCG
>NZ_VCDN01000424.1:0-669 GCF_033949405.1 Xenorhabdus santafensis
TTTTTATGAGATACTTAAATTTGTAGATAGAGTGTTGCCGACCACCTCCTTGAATCTTTGTATTCGGTTGAAAGAATGGTACCTCTGTCTAATAAGTAGTTTACGAATGAGTTGGATGTTGATGACCATTGGTCATTCTTCGTATCTCTTACGAGGTAGTAGCGCTTATTAGTTCAGAGGAGGACAACACTATCTAACACTAATTAAAATAGGGGTGTAAGCTATGTTCTATTTAGGTATTGATATCGCTAAACATAAACATTATGCGTCCATTATCGATCAAACTGGAAAACCTATTACTAAGCCATTTCCCTTTCAGAATCACAAAGAAGGTGGACAAGCACTATTAAATTGGATGTACCGATACATTGAGTCTCCTACAGAAATAATGATTGGAATGGAGGCAACAGGACATTATTGGTTAGCCGTTTATTCTTTTCTACTGGATCATGGCTTCTCAGTCGTTGTATTAAACCCAATTCAAACCAATGCCTGGCGAAAAGGCACAGAAATTAGAAAGCGGAAAACAGACGCCATTGATGCCACTATGATTGCCGATATCATTCGATTCGGCCGTTTTGTTGAAACCCCACTTGTGGACGAAAAAATGTTCGCTCTAAAACAAATGAGCCGCTTTCGTAATGCGCTTGTAAGTAATATGAGTGATTT
>NZ_VCDN01000425.1:0-286 GCF_033949405.1 Xenorhabdus santafensis
ACAGAACCACGAACTGTTGGGCGTTTACCTAACCAGCGAGAGCGACCATCTTTACCGATTTTGATAAGTTCGTGTTGTTCGTTACCTACTTGACCGATTGAAGCGCGACAAGCAGATAATACAAGACGTACTTCACCAGAAGTTAAACGTACAAGTACGTATTTACCTTCTTTACCAAGTACTTGAGCAGATGTACCAGCAGAACGAACTAATTGTCCGCCACGACCAGGCTTAAGCTCGATGTTATGAACAACAGTACCTACTGGAATGTTGATTAATGGTAATG
>NZ_VCDN01000426.1:0-255 GCF_033949405.1 Xenorhabdus santafensis
TTTCGTCTGTTGATATAAAACCTTTATATTAATCTGCAAATCTCTTATATGAGCCTTTAATGAGCTTATTTCTGTACTTAATTGTTTGTTTTCCTTCTGTAACCCTACATTTCTCTTTTGAGATTCTTTAAGTGAGTCACATATCTCATCGACTGCACTATGTAATTCTTTGTTTTCTTTTACAAGATCCGTTTTTTGCAAACGTTCATAATCGCTCTTTATAATAACCGCTGCATCAACCTTTTTTTTCATATC
>NZ_VCDN01000427.1:0-328 GCF_033949405.1 Xenorhabdus santafensis
CGCAAATTGTTATTTTCCATTTTTATATGCTGGTTTTCTTCCAACAACTCTGCAAGATGCTGTTTTAACTCTCCCAACTGTTTGTATAAATGTCCAATTTGCTCTTCCATACTAGAAACCGATGCAAAAATATCTTTTTTCTCCACAAGCACCCACCTCATTAATCTGTGGTTTGACTCGAAACGACCCCTTTATTCACTAACTCATCTAACGTATATTCTACTATCCGTTCCTTGTCTACTAGTTCCACTTGAATTAATCTTTCTAAAATATTTAATCCGATAACACGGCCAGTACCATGCGGGGTTTGTATACGTTGATCTAAATC
>NZ_VCDN01000428.1:0-300 GCF_033949405.1 Xenorhabdus santafensis
GTAAAATCTCTTGATGAGATTGGCGGTATCGGTCACCGTGTTGTACACGGCGGCGAAAAATTTGCGGATTCTGTTTTAATTACTGATGAAGTATTAGCTGATATCGAAGAATTAAGCGATTTAGCACCACTTCACAACCCAGCAAACGTTGTTGGTATTAAAGCATTCCAAGAAGTATTACCAAACGTACCAGCAGTAGCAGTATTCGATACAGCATTCCACCAAACAATGCCGGAATCTGCATTCCTATACAGCTTACCATATGAGTACTATGAGAAATTTGGTATCCGTAAATACGGT
>NZ_VCDN01000429.1:0-279 GCF_033949405.1 Xenorhabdus santafensis
ATTTACAGGTAGAGAAGAAGGGATTGCTTCTCAAGCGGTTGTTTTATTACAGAAAAAATAATGGTTTTTAATTCGTAAGATGGATAATCACATTTTTTTTGGTGTACAATTATAGAATGTGTTGACATTAAGAATGGAAGGTGTACCAATTATGGAAAAGCAAGTGAGAGTGCGCTATGCGCCAAGTCCAACAGGACACTTACATATCGGAAATGCGCGTACGGCATTATTTAATTATTTATTTGCTCGTCATTTAGATGGCAAGTTTATTATTCGTAT
>NZ_VCDN01000430.1:0-275 GCF_033949405.1 Xenorhabdus santafensis
TCAAGATTTTGTATTTGTTCCGGGCTTACAGATGTGAATAAACGAGTAAATGTTACATCTGGATATTCTGTCAAAAGATCTTTTATTACTTTATCATTCGTTTGAGATTGTATTTGTTTTTCAATACCATCTTCATATGGCAAATCCAAATCCGCTTTAAATTTTACAATGATTTGCTTATCTGTTTCTTGTTCTACCCCTAATTTAATCTGCTGTTCTATAGAATCAGCACTTACAATATTGACCGTGTCCCCTATTCCTAAAAATATTGAAAT
>NZ_VCDN01000431.1:0-219 GCF_033949405.1 Xenorhabdus santafensis
AAAAAGCCACCTAATATATGAATTTCTACTTTATTCATTTGATCGACCATCCATTTCTTTATTTCAAACGTATTCAAAGCGTAATAATTACGATTTATACTTATTATTTTATTAAAAGAATGACCATTTGTAAATATAAGAGATTCACTGTTCATTTACTTCGTATGCAACTCTTACTCCAGACTCAATTGCCCCTTGCATCCATCCATGTGTTAATGT
>NZ_VCDN01000432.1:0-381 GCF_033949405.1 Xenorhabdus santafensis
GCTTGTTTTAAATCCCCTAATACCATGTTGATTCCTCCCCCATGAGAATCTTCTTCTTAATTATCATAGCATGGAAGGGTTTTCTTTTTTAATTTTTTAAAAATTTAAACTTCCGACAAAAATAGACAGATACTCCGTCACACATATTATTTTACAGGTACATATTATATATGTAGAAACTTATGTGAAGGAGGAGAGAATGCATGTTTCAACAATCTAACGTATATCAGCAAACAAATCCATATGCACAGCAAAATATGTACCAATATAATACGGATACATATTTACGGTATAATATGTATCCTTTCGAGCCTTATTATGGAAATCAAAATTATTACCAGCCATTTGAAGTGTCGTTTATGAATCAACCACAACAACCGC
>NZ_VCDN01000433.1:0-363 GCF_033949405.1 Xenorhabdus santafensis
AAGAAAAAGATGTTGCCATTTCCCCAAAAAATGATAACATCAGATTACTAACTGACGAACAAAACAACACTTACATACTTTTAGAAAACGGTATAATAACAGCCGAAATCGAAAAAAAGTATGCAAAATTTCTCGTCAAACAACTTAGTCATTCTATTACGACTTAAAAATCTATAAGTAACTTTGAATACATTCTAAAAGACACAATTTATATGTCAATAACCACAAAAAAAGAATCCTATTTACAGGGTTCTTTTTTTATTACTTTCTATCCTTCTGCTAATAATCCATTCAATTCTTCTGTGGCATCCTTAGGATGCCAATAGCCATTCTCCAAAAGTTTTAGATAATATCCCCATATAC
>NZ_VCDN01000434.1:0-294 GCF_033949405.1 Xenorhabdus santafensis
AACGTAGTCAACGATGTGCTTATTATTCTCATCAAGAATTGTCTTAATTTCAGACCATTCTCCGAATAATACACCTGATTTTTTATTCACAAATGCTTGTACTGTTTCAGGGAACGTTACTTCTTTTAAATCCCCTTTTATGTATACCTTTACAGGAGTTTTCTTTTCACTTTTTTGAATAAACGAAATAATTTCGTTAGCGTCCATCATTTTCATTCTTGTTGCCTCCTAAATCCATTTATAATGTTACTCTACCAAACGATAGAGCGAGTAGCAAGACAATAATCTTATTTT
>NZ_VCDN01000435.1:0-368 GCF_033949405.1 Xenorhabdus santafensis
AAGCAGTAGAAAAACATGCTGTATTAAATTTACCGGTGTTGAATTTATTAGAACAAGGAACAGTACGATTACGTCAACAAGATGTACAAGATTTAAAACAATGGGCGAAAGAATCGATTGTACAAAAACAAGAAATGAAGCAATGGAAAGAAAGAACAACACAAACAATACAAGAGAAAGACGTAAGAATTCAGGAATTAGAAAGTGAAATAGAGATAGGAAAGCAAGAAAATACACGTTTAGCGGAAGAATATAAAAAAGCAAAAGAAACAAGTAAGACATGGGAACAGTTATATGAAGTCGCAACAGATAGTGAAAAAGAAATACGAAATATAGTAAAACAAGCAGGATTGTATGAGATGTTGGAG
>NZ_VCDN01000436.1:0-515 GCF_033949405.1 Xenorhabdus santafensis
ATCTTGTTTATTTTAGATGGTATGTTTATGACAACAGAAAAGGACGTGTTCGTTTATCACGAAATGGTAGCGCACGTACCTTTATTTACACATCCAAACCCTGAAAACGTATTAGTTGTTGGTGGCGGTGATGGTGGTGTTATTCGTGAAGTGTTAAAACACCCAAGTGTAAAGAAAGCAACTCTTGTTGAAATCGATGGAAAAGTAATTGAGTACTCTAAACAATACTTACCATCAATTGCAGGCGCATTAGATAATGAGCGTGTAGAAGTAAAAGTAGGAGACGGTTTCCTACACATCGCAGAAAGCGAAAATGAATACGACGTAATTATGGTAGATTCTACTGAGCCAGTAGGCCCAGCAGTAAACCTATTTACAAAAGGCTTCTACGCTGGAATTTCAAAAGCGTTAAAAGAAGATGGTATTTTCGTTGCACAAACGGACAACCCTTGGTTCACACCAGAACTAATTACGACTGTGTTTAAAGATGTAAAAGAGATTTTCCCAATTACTCG
>NZ_VCDN01000437.1:0-353 GCF_033949405.1 Xenorhabdus santafensis
GCCTTTTCCTACTTGAAAAATTGGTGTTAAATGATGTGCTTGTGCACGTAAAAATCTTTTTTGTTTTCCTGTTAACATATATGTTAGCCTCCAAGCTTTTCTATAACTAATTGTTTCATTCTATCGATATTTGGCGTGCGTCCTGTCCACATTTCAAATGCAAGTGCTCCTTGATAAACAAACATATCAATACCATTTTGAATGATTGCACCTTGCTCTTTTGCCTCACATAAAATTTTCGTTTCAAATGGATTATAAATTATATCTGATACAATCGTTCCTTTTTTTAACGAACAAATTTGTAATGGCGTATATTCTACGTGCGGATGCATACCTATCGTTGTCGTCTGAAT
>NZ_VCDN01000438.1:0-411 GCF_033949405.1 Xenorhabdus santafensis
AGCTGCACGAGTCCATTCCTTAATGCTCCTTTCATGGATCAGCACAAACCGCTGAACCATTTCAGTCCGCTTACCATTGACTCTTACCGATTTATAATTTCATATTCACAAAAATACCTTTGTAAACATAAATATAATATACCTGTTGTTGCTTTTGAACCTGTTGAAGAATGCTCTTTTAAAAACGAGCATTCTTTTATTTATATCCTCTATGTAATAAAATATGTGGTAATATTTTATTACATAACGATATTACAAATTTAACAGTTTGGAAAGAAGAAATTTCAAGAAAAGTTACAATAACTATTTCTATATTTAATAATACTGTAAGTACTTCAATGATTAAAGTTAATATTATTCGAAATATTGGAAATTCCATCGAAACATTTATACCTCCTGGAAATACACTTT
>NZ_VCDN01000439.1:0-685 GCF_033949405.1 Xenorhabdus santafensis
ATAGATTTCTTGCTAAACATCGTGATAATTTACATGTTTATTTATGTAATAAGTACAATGAAAAAATAGCAAATAGAATCGGTTTATGTATTGGTTTAGTTTATATTGTAGGGGTGTTAGTTATATGTTTGCTGATTTAAAGTTGAATTTTAAATTTTGGTTAATTGTAGTTTTTGATATATGTATGCTTGCAATGATCTGTGTTGTTACAACAAAGTATGTATCTGATATATATAGTGATTTGTTTATTTTCACGACAGGATTTTTAATACTGTTAATTTGGTATTTTGTTAGAGTTTATTTGATAGATATTGTTAAAAGTTTTGCTAGTAAAACTTAATATTATTATTTAATTGTAACCTTTTGTATAAAATATTTCCGGAAAAATATATGCAAAAGGTTGCTTTTGCATATGCGAAATGTTATTATGCATATATAAAGTTTTAGGAGGTTGTGAAATGACTGTTGTTAAAGAGGAAAGAAAGAATCGTGTATTTCGTTTTACTGATACGGAAGTTTCTTTAATAGATGAATTGATTGATATTGAAAATGATAAAAGAATGACTATTGCAAGAGAAAAGAATTTAAAATATAAAGCATTAAATCGTACAAGTTTTATTTTATATATGGCTGAAGAAAGAAGACGTAAATATGAAGAACAAGGGGAGTTTTAAGTGGTTTTCTC
>NZ_VCDN01000440.1:0-253 GCF_033949405.1 Xenorhabdus santafensis
GATACGTAAACCTTGGGGGCTAGCCCCCAAACCCCCAGCTAGCTTCCGCCAAAAAAGTAAAGGGAAAACCTCTTAAACATAAGTTCTTAGGAATTATGCAATATTGCATATTATCTAGTAATAATATAAATAGATATGATATTTTATAAAGGAGTACTTTCTAGTCTGTATAGTTGTAAAAGTCGTGCATATGAGAAAAGAGGTCTTCTACGCAATGTAGGGGACCTCTTTTCTTGTATAAAGGTGACTATAA
>NZ_VCDN01000441.1:0-320 GCF_033949405.1 Xenorhabdus santafensis
GGAGTATTTCACGATTTACAAACAAGTACAAGAGATATAGCATCAGAACTAGAGAAAAGTTTCGAAAGTAAAACTGGTAGTAAAATAAATGAAACATTAAAAAAATATGAAAAACAAATTAACAACAAAATTTTTAATGAGCATGTTCACTTGGCAAACAGTTGCGGAAAAAAATAAGGGAAATAGAAAAAAAGACCTCTAAATATAATCTGTACCCTTTGTAAAGGACATTTTGAAAAAAGTTAGGCAACATCAAGAAGATGGTTTCTGTATCCAACAGGAGTCATCTTTTTTAAATTCCATTGATATCTATAATGATT
>NZ_VCDN01000442.1:0-222 GCF_033949405.1 Xenorhabdus santafensis
AAACGCTTATTCAACACATCAATCTCAATATCTTTTTCTTCAACTAAATGATATAGCTTAATAAAATTATCATCAGTTTCAATTCGGTGAGCCTTAATATCAGTTTTAATCTCCTGAATATCCTTATCAATCTTATCTAATTTATCAATAATTTTATGTAACAATTCTTCCATGGTTACAACCTCCAATTTATAATTTGAAAAAAGTGCGACTCTATCCCTA
>NZ_VCDN01000443.1:0-281 GCF_033949405.1 Xenorhabdus santafensis
GTGAAATTTTGTATAAATTTAGGTGTTTTCTGAAATGGTTTTATGATTTTTTCCAAGTTTCAAACCTAATATTTACTAAAAATAAAGAAAAAATTTCAACTAGCACCACGGGTATTAAGTTATATTTTTGAAATGAAAAATCTCATATTTTCAGCCATGCCCAAAAGTACATTTTATGACAGAGTTTATAAATTTAGCTAATTCCCCCATTTCGGGGATTTGGGCAAAAACAACCTAGGTAGGATGTAAACGATCAGGAGAGGTGTAGATAAAAAATAATT
>NZ_VCDN01000444.1:0-310 GCF_033949405.1 Xenorhabdus santafensis
ATCGTTAACCAAGTTTTACTTTGTTTAATGAATTCAATGTTTGTTTCACCATAATAGTAGTTTCCTAGAAGTGAACTGAAAGCAAATAGGAAAATAATAATCGCTAAGAAAGTGCTTGCCCACGGTCCGATTTGTGAACTTAAAGCGTTTTGTGTTAATTCGATACCTTCTAAATTTGATCCTTTGTAAAGTCCAGAACATAATACGATAAATGCTGTTGATGTACATACTAAGAATGTATCTACTAAAACCCCAATTGTTTGAATAAAACCTTGTTTGGCTGGATGCGTTACATCAGCTGTTGCTGCCG
>NZ_VCDN01000445.1:0-277 GCF_033949405.1 Xenorhabdus santafensis
ATATTGGATATGCAGTTTTTACAAATTTTTTATTGTTTCTTTTGTATTTGGGGATATCGGTATATTTTAAGGATTTAAGTGTAATATCGCTTTTGTTTGCTTTTATTCTTAATGTTAGTTTGCTTATGTTGACTCTTAGAGTAATGAGTAAATTTAGTTTAAAGAATAGTAAAGTTTAAGAGGTGTATATATGTTTGCTAGATATCGTAGTCAAGATGATGAGTTTATGTCACAACTTCAATTTTTGGCTTTAGGTGCTATTATGACATTTCTAATT
>NZ_VCDN01000446.1:0-253 GCF_033949405.1 Xenorhabdus santafensis
GCAACTTTATTAATACTTTCCCACCCTGTTCCTAATTTAAAACCTAAATATACAAACACAATTGACCACGGAATAACAGCTAATGTAGTTAGCGTAATAAACTTAGCATGTGACATTTTCGCAATACCCGCTGGTATCGAAATAGCATGACGCACAACAGGAATAAAACGCGCTGTAAAAATAACACCAGTTCCGTAACGATTAAACCAATCTTCAGCATAATCAATATGTTTCTTTTGAATTAAAATATATT
>NZ_VCDN01000447.1:0-262 GCF_033949405.1 Xenorhabdus santafensis
GAAAAAGATCGTGATGAAGGAAAAATCCAGCAAGTTCAACGGTTTATCTCACCATTTTTACTGCGCCGTACGAAGAAAGATCAAACAGTCGCATTAAACTTACCAGATAAACAAGAACAAAAAGCTTACTGTCCACTTACCGGTGAACAAGCTTCCTTATATGAACAACTTGTTCAAGATACATTGCAAAATGTAGAAGGATTAAGCGGAATTGAAAGACGCGGATTTATATTACTTATGCTGAACAAACTTAAACAAATTT
>NZ_VCDN01000448.1:0-306 GCF_033949405.1 Xenorhabdus santafensis
GAACAACGGAAACAAAAGAGTGATCGAGATGAAATCTTGAAGGAAACCATATTAAAAGCACTTCGATTTAGAAATAGAAACAAAGGGGCTCGTCAGATAAAGATGACATTGGCGGGTCAGTTTCAAGTTGTCTACAATTTAAAGCGTATCCGTAGAATTATGAAGAAATACGAGATTATCTGTCCGGTTCGCAAAGCGAATCCTTATAAAAGAATGCTTAAAGCTACAAAAGAACATCGAATAGTACCGAATCAATTAAATCGGGAATTTAAACAAAATACCCCAGGGAAAACACTTCTTACAGAT
>NZ_VCDN01000449.1:0-421 GCF_033949405.1 Xenorhabdus santafensis
CTCTGTAGCATTCTTATATTCTGGTTCTTTTCTTTCTTGTTCCATGCTATACTTTTCTTGTACATGTAAAATGGTTTACAACTCTATTAGTGTTTCGTACTATTTACTCACTCAGCTTAAGAAAAAGGCCAATTCCCCGTGTAAGTGGAATTGGCTTTTTTCGGTTCATTCGTACAACAACCTGAACCCATTTTCATTTTCGAATGTAGCTGTATGAGTATATCATATATTTTGTTATTTTCAGAACTCCTTATAAACTAAGCCCTCTATCTTGTTCTCTTTCTTTCGTTTGCATTTGTACTTTCTCTCTTTGTTTTTGGTCCTTCCATACCTTCGATAATTCTTTTACTGGTGTTTCTACTAATCGTTCTACATACGCTTCTTTATATTGTTCTAGTCGATACCCAATCCCTTTTATTAA
>NZ_VCDN01000450.1:0-378 GCF_033949405.1 Xenorhabdus santafensis
TCAGCACCCTTACTATGGGTATAAACGTATGACTCGTGCTTTGGCTCGAGAAGGAATGGTAATGAATCATAAACGTGTTCGTCGTCTTATGAGAGAGCTGGGTATTCAATCTATCATTCGAAAAAAACGTCCGTTTTATGGAAGAAAAACATCTGTGGTATTTAAAAATCATTTGAATCGAGAGTTTCAAGCTGAAAAGCAAAATCAAAAATTCGTAACAGATATTACTTATGTACGAATCGGAGAACAATTTGCCTATTTGTCAGCTGTGTTAGATTTATACAACAATGAAATTGTTGCCTGGAAGCTATCTTCAAGAAATGATTTAGATTTGGTTTTAACTACATTACGTCAATTAGAAGGGAAGTCATTAACTAC
>NZ_VCDN01000451.1:0-328 GCF_033949405.1 Xenorhabdus santafensis
ACGCCATTTTATGTGCAATGAATTTTAAAGAATTGTAAAAATTGAATGTACATAAAATTAAGGATTATTATACCTTTTATTCTATAAAAACACCCAATTTCAAATAGAAGGACCATCTGCAAATTTAATTATACTTAAATACGGGTATAAATAATTTTTATCTCCTGAGTTTGCATTATTTATTTGAACAATAGTTGGTACAACTGTTACTGCAAATGGTCCCCCACCTGACATAAATCCTGTAGGATCATTATTAAATGAGGTAAGATAAGTAAGATTATTTATTTCCATAGCCACAAAATTATTGCCTGGAGTTTCAGCATAAAGA
>NZ_VCDN01000452.1:0-249 GCF_033949405.1 Xenorhabdus santafensis
AGAAACTCTCTTATAATGTAAGTAGAAAGAACATGCATGTTCCAATACGATTATTGGAGTGGTTCAAAATGGAACAAACACTTGTTATACAAAAGAAGAAGCGTTTTGGATTTTCGCAAGGAATTGGGATTACATTATTAATCGCAATTGCCGCGAAATATTTAGCAGAGCTTCCATTTTTAAATATTATGGGACAATTAGTAATTGCTATTCTAATTGGGATGGTTTGGCGTGCGGCAATTGGAGTTC
>NZ_VCDN01000453.1:0-274 GCF_033949405.1 Xenorhabdus santafensis
CGTCAGAAATATTATCTTCTGCAAATGCATTTGGTGTTAATCCTGAAAACATTAACCCTGCAACTAATGCGCAAGACGCCATTTTTAGCTTTTTCATTTTATTTTTTACACCGCTTTCTTTTTCCGTATATAACCTATAAAATTTATACCATAATTCGGGATTTTTTTTGCTAATGTTACGCTTTTGTAAAACAAATGTAATATTATATGTAACACTATCGCAAAATATGCATATTTTTGTATATATGTGTAGAAATTTAAAAGCTTTTTATAA
>NZ_VCDN01000454.1:0-240 GCF_033949405.1 Xenorhabdus santafensis
ATGGCAGCATCTAAGTTCTACAAAGATTATGCGTTAAAAACGAATGATCAAAAACAATACTTAGAAAGCTATGAAGATCGTGTAGCAATTGTGTCATTATACTTAGGACGCGGTGATGTTGCGAAAGCAAAACAATTCGCAAGCATGATTGTAAAACAAAACTACCAACCAGCGACACCAACCTTTTTAAATGCGGGAAGAAGCAGAAGAGGAGAAATGGTGTCTTGTTTCTTGTTAGAG
>NZ_VCDN01000455.1:0-278 GCF_033949405.1 Xenorhabdus santafensis
TTCTATTGTTAAACCGTTCAAAACTTGTAATATTTGCAAAATATTTAATTGAGAAAGACCTGGAATATAAACAAAAAGAGCACTTTCCCCAGAAAAACTACACGTAAGTCTTAATAATTTTCTTGGTAATAGGTTAAGAGTAGTTATTGGTGGATGACAACCAAAATAAATAGTATCAAATGGAGCTCCTAAAATATTAAGATTTCCTAAACCAGGAACAAAAATTGTAAAAATCATAGTAAAAGATTACTCCTTTCTAACAAATATAAACATTTTAA
>NZ_VCDN01000456.1:0-339 GCF_033949405.1 Xenorhabdus santafensis
TTCATCCTATTGTTTTATTTAAGATGATGTTTATTGGATAGTTTTACGGTATTCGTTCTGAGCGTCAATTGGAAAAGGAGATTAAAACGAATATTGCCTACCGTTGGTTTTTAGGATTTTCTCTATCGGATACTATTCCTGATCATTCTACAATCAGTTGGAATCGTCGTACTCGTTTTATTCATACAAATATTTTCGAAGAAATTTTTGATGAGATTGTGAGACAAGCGACAGAGCACCGAATGGTAGGAGGACGTGCACTGATGACAGATTCTACCCATATTAAGGCCAATGCCAATAAAAATAAATTTGTACATAAATATAAAAAAGAAAAGGCAA
>NZ_VCDN01000457.1:0-238 GCF_033949405.1 Xenorhabdus santafensis
AGAAGGAATTTGTCCTCATTGCCATGAAGCAGCAAGAGGAGATCAATGTGATGCTTGTTCGGCTATTTTAGATCCACTCGATTTGTTAGAAAAGAAATGTAAGTTATGTGGTAGTACGCCATCAGTACAGGAAACAGAGCATTTCTATTTTGCATTGCATAAATTTCAGCAGCAAATTAAAGAGGTCGTAGAAATTGCAAAGCAGAAAGGAACATGGCGCGACAATGCAATTCAATTA
>NZ_VCDN01000458.1:0-389 GCF_033949405.1 Xenorhabdus santafensis
ATTGAGAGACAACTCGCAATCGCAGCAGAGATAAGTATTCCTGAAGAATACATCTTTATAGAAAGAGCAAGTGGAAAAGATTTTAAACGTCCTGAATATCAACTTATGAAACGTATGTTGAGAAACGACGATGTTTTATATATTCAATCATTAGATCGTTTGGGAAGAAATAAACAAATGATTTTAGACGAATGGCAAGAATTAATTAAAGAAAAAAAGATTGATATCGTTGTGTTAGATATGCCACTTCTTAACACTATGAAATATAAAGATTTAAATGGAATTGAAACTCTTATTTCAGATTTAATTTTACAGTTATTAAGTTATATGGCTGAAGATGAAAGAAAAAGAATCCGCGAACGACAAAAAGAAGGAATTACAATTGCACT
>NZ_VCDN01000459.1:0-352 GCF_033949405.1 Xenorhabdus santafensis
TAAAGAAACTGCTTTCTTTATTGATACAGATTGCTTCGAAATAGCTAATTCTCACGATTTTTACTGGGAAAACTACTTAGTTAATAGCCAAGGAAAACGAATGCGGTATAATATCATCGGAAGAAAAAAAGGTGAAAGTTCAAAAACACAACTATCTCGATTACTCCTAGAATGCAACACACAAAAAGAAGCATGTTACAACATCACAGGAAACCCTCTAGATCTACGAAAATGTAATTTACTTAAAACAAACATGGGTAAAGTTAAAACAAAAGAATTTCAAGAAGAAATGAACAAACTTATCAAAACTGTACCCCCATTACCGCAAATACAATTAAAAAATATCAATGAA
>NZ_VCDN01000460.1:0-283 GCF_033949405.1 Xenorhabdus santafensis
ATAGCCTTCATACTTAGTCTGAATTTCAACTTGTTCCGTAACTTCATCACTTAATTCTACTTCGCTTGGTACTAAAAGATGAATATGCTCATATGTCATCTCTGGACGACGTAATAAGTCACTTGCACGTATTCCATCTTTCAATTCACTTCCGCCAATATTGCGAATTAATTCTTGAACTTCAGGACGTGGTTTAATAATAATGCTACTTAAACGTTCCTTTTCCTGTTCAATTTGTAATTTTTTATTTGTAAATCGCTCATAGCGCTCTTCTTTAATTAAT
>NZ_VCDN01000461.1:0-418 GCF_033949405.1 Xenorhabdus santafensis
TATCAATAATGAATTTTTGCTTTTCACCAGTCACTTCAAACATACCAGTTTCAATTCCGACTGTAATAACAGCAATAATGCCGTGACCACACATCGTACTCCAGCCTTCATTGTGCATAAATAACACGCCAAAATCAGCATGAGCACTTGCGGGCGGTGTAATGATACAACCGTACATTCCGTGATGCCCTCTCGGTTCATACATCAGAACTTCACGAAGGTAATCCAAATGTTTCATACAGTATGCGCGTCTTTCCAACTGCGTTTCCCCTTTTATTTCTGGCACTCCGCCCGTAATAATTCGAAGCGGTTCCCCAGCTACGTGTGCATCAATCGTTGTATATATTTTACTAACCTTCATTTCTATCTCTCCCCTATACGTTAATACTATTTCCAACGCAAGTATCATGCCAAATCG
>NZ_VCDN01000462.1:0-400 GCF_033949405.1 Xenorhabdus santafensis
GTATAACTTATTTAGGGGGAAGAGAAGATGGAAGTACATAAAGCAATTACAGCACATTCTCGTAAACAAAATGAAAGTGTAAAAGCATGTTTACAATTAGATGCGCAGCGTGAAGCAGCTATTGAAGCAGCCGTATCTCTTGCGTCAAATGGGAAAGAATTTTCGGTTGATGTCATTAATGTTGTAACAAAGCAAATTAATGATCTTGCAAAAAATGGTGTTACCTTGCAGCGTAAATATGTTACAGAAGAAATGGTTATGGAGTATGTAAGTCGTTTGAAAGAGAAAGAAGGTCGTTAAAGATGATAGTTACAGTCGAATGGTTATGTGAGCATATAGAAGATGAGAATGTCCGTATAATCGATTGTCGTTTTGATTTAGCGAATCCTAATTGGGGTAG
>NZ_VCDN01000463.1:0-324 GCF_033949405.1 Xenorhabdus santafensis
CATCTTTATCAAGCATTGTACATACAGGAGCCTCTTCATCAAAGTATACAATCATTCCTTCTACATACTGATATGTATGTTGAACTTGTACCGTTACTTTAATTTCTACTGCTTGTTCATACGCCCTTTTTATTTTCTGAAGCATTTTTGCTGAACATTTTCGTTTCTCTGGATACATAACCATTCCCATAAATCTATTGCCGGCTCTATCTTTCCACATATAATCCCAATGTGGTAAAATGCCTTGTTTAAAATCGCCCATAATTCTCCTCCCCTTTATCTTCTATTTATGAACGTGGCGTTTCTGAATATGTATAAATTACC
>NZ_VCDN01000464.1:0-277 GCF_033949405.1 Xenorhabdus santafensis
GCATGATGAATTGTTTTAGAAAATGTGCAGGTGTGATTTTCCAAAAGTCATCCATACTTAAACCAAGCAACGTATTACCGACATAAAAATAAAAATCCCAGTCCAATTCGGACTGAGATTCCTCGTTTTTAGTCAGTATGTTTTTTACTTTTTTTCTTGCTTCAACTTCTCCATATCAGAAGTTTGGAAAGTTTGGCCACTGAAAATTTCGTATACAACGATGAAAATATCAGGTAAATCATTCATAGGAATAGCACCTTTCAATTCAGCTAATGTA
>NZ_VCDN01000465.1:0-512 GCF_033949405.1 Xenorhabdus santafensis
ACTGGTATCAATCCATGCTAAAACAACAATTAGTTAAAGCAAAACAATTAAAAGAATATATAGACAATGAAATTAACAATGTCAAAGAAAATCAAAACTTACTCTTATACTATTCTTTATTGGATTTTAGATACAAAGCATTAACGGATTGGATAAGTATTAACGAAAACAGTTTTGATGAAATGGATAATTTCACAACTCCAGCAGATGACTTCCTAGCTTATTATTATCACTTCTTTAAAGCATTCCATTCTACTTTAACATCCAATTACACTGAAGCAAGTGAACACTATGAAAAAGCAAAAGAACTATTAATACACATTCCTGATCCAATAGAACATGCTGAATTTAATTATCGAATGGGATATTTTTATTATCAAATCTATAAACAAGTAATAGCTCTTGATTATATAAAATTAGCTAAAGAAGAATTTTCAAAACATGAAGGTTATGAAATAAATATAGCACTATGTGACAACTTTATAGGCCTATGTTGTATTGACTTAAAACAT
>NZ_VCDN01000466.1:0-571 GCF_033949405.1 Xenorhabdus santafensis
TATTAGCTGTTCCTAGTTATACAAAGATTATTTTTGCTGGTGATGATGCTCAACTTCCACCTGTTAATGATTCTTCTGTAATTCCTGAATTAGAAGGTTTAGATTTTATAAATACTATAAGACTTACAAAAGTTTTTAGAAGTGGAGATACTGTGTTAGAGCTTGCATATAAAGTTTTAAATCGTGAATTAATTGATTTTAGATTATATGATGAAAAACAATTAGAAAAACTAGTTTTACCACTTGTGGAACAGGGGTATCAAATTTTAACAAATACAAAAAAAATGACTAAGAAAATTAATTTAATAGTTCAAGCTAATAAGGATAAAATTACGAAGTGTTTTAATGATTATTGTTATGAAATCGGTGATAGAGTCATGATCATTGCTAATGATTCATCTAGAAGGGTTTATAATGGTGATACTGGTAAAATTGTTGATCATGATGATAAAGGTATTTTAATTCAATTGGATTTTGAAGATAGGCAAGTGTTTTATAGATATTTAGATACAGTTAATATTGTACCAGCTTATGCATTTACAGTTCATAAATCTCAAGGTAGTGAATATGA
>NZ_VCDN01000467.1:0-295 GCF_033949405.1 Xenorhabdus santafensis
ACCAAGAATTTGACCTACTTCTTCAAACTTTGGACGCCATTGATCTAATGGAGTGTTTAACATAACTGTTGGTGCAATTTTAGATAATTGATCGTAAATCTTTTCTTGACGATTATTTACAAGAATTAAGTCTGGTTTTGCAGCAGCTACTGCTTCGATGTTAATTTTATCGCCCCAAGCAGAACCAACTGGTTTAACGTCTTTTAATTTCTTTTCAATATGTGCATCAATTTTTTCTTGAGATGTATTAGCTGTAATAATTGGTTTCATACCAAAGATTAATAATTCTTCTGTT
>NZ_VCDN01000468.1:0-258 GCF_033949405.1 Xenorhabdus santafensis
TACGTGCTAAACTTACTGGTACTGCAGAACGTCCACGTTTAAACGTGTTCCGTTCTAACCAACATATTTACGCTCAAGTTATTGATGATGTGAATGGTGTAACGTTAGTAAGTGCATCTACTCTTGATAAAGACCTTGCTCTTAACGGTACTAGCAATACTGAAGCTGCTACGAAAGTTGGAGAATCAGTTGCTAAGCGTGCTGTAGAGAAAGGCGTTAAAGAAGTAGTATTCGATCGCGGTGGTTACTTATACCATG
>NZ_VCDN01000469.1:0-319 GCF_033949405.1 Xenorhabdus santafensis
AAAGAAAAAAGAGTATTAGAAAAAAAGTAAGGGAGCTGGCTGTTGTATTAAGTCAGTTTCCTTTTTTTATTTACAGTTAGTGTTAAAATTTTAATGTATAAAATGTAGGATGTATAGGTAAAATTTTGTAGAGGTGTAATAAATGGGTAGAAAGCGTATTGATCCAGATGAAAAAAAGACTAGATTGAATGTTGCTATTAAGAAAAAATATGTTGATTTAGTTAATCAAGAAGAAAATACATCCCAATTTGTTGAGGATGCAATAGTGAAGTATTTGAAAGAAAATAAAAAGATTTAATTTTTTTTGGAAAATACTTGT
>NZ_VCDN01000470.1:0-301 GCF_033949405.1 Xenorhabdus santafensis
ATTCTTCAAATCCTCTTCTGATTTACCTACATGCCTTTCAATCGTATGACCATTTTTAGGTGGCCCTTCCATTTCATCTAAAATATTATCACTAATTTTTTCTACCGATGCAGCTTGATTCCCTGTCTGTTTCTCTGATTTTTGTTCTTTTCCTGCACATCCACTTAAGATCAGCATTAGTGCCAATAAACCACTCAAGAAAAGACTACTTATTCGTTTCATCATATCACCTCTTCCATGATTATTATCGCAACTTCACTAAAAGTCAATTTCACAACGAAAAAATCTATCAGTTTTCATT
>NZ_VCDN01000471.1:0-330 GCF_033949405.1 Xenorhabdus santafensis
ATACAAACATACTGGAAAAAGAGAAGAGATGCTCAGATTATTTGCAGCACATAATCGTTATTTAACTGCGAAAGACGTTTTAGAGCATATGAAGGACGATTATCCAGGTCTTAGCTTTGATACGATTTATCGTAACTTAACGGTGTTTGCTGAAATCGGTGTTTTAGAACAAACGGAATTAAATGGTGAAAAACATTTTCGTTTTACTTGTTCTATTATGGAACATCATCATCATTTTATTTGTTTGGATTGTGGGGGGACGAAAGAGATTACTTCCTGCCCAATGGATTTTATGAATAAAGATTTTACTGGTTATGAAGTAACGGGTCA
>NZ_VCDN01000472.1:0-276 GCF_033949405.1 Xenorhabdus santafensis
TTCCTTTTTTAGGTAAATACCTATACATTTCTACCCTCTCTTCCATACATTATAGTAACCGCAGTATTAGCGGGAAATGATAAAGGAGGTCATCTCATGTACGGATACTCATATTGCTATCCAACTTGTTCATATCCTTCCTACGGTTATGGCGGTTCTTGTGGCGGGTCTGGACGCGGCTTCGCCTTAATCGTTGTGTTGTTTATTCTTTTAATTATCGTTGGTGCTGCTTGCATTCGCTAATGTAAAACGAAACAACTATGGAAAGAAACAGAC
>NZ_VCDN01000473.1:0-262 GCF_033949405.1 Xenorhabdus santafensis
TTGGCGATATCGACGCCAACAGGCGTATATTTCATGAGTGGATCCTCCAGTTATCAAAGAGCAACAGGCTTCTCATTTAGGCACTATAAGGCCGGAAATCTGAGAGGATCCACACCTTACCTCTCAATTTCAGCATAGTACCGAGGGTTACGTGGTTGGGATGCATATGGCAGCCCTCGTGGCAACACGTTTTAACCCTGTGATAAAAGTTTTTTATGGGCGTCTGCTGGCCGCCAGAAAGCCCAAAAAAGTGGCGTTGGTT
>NZ_VCDN01000474.1:0-474 GCF_033949405.1 Xenorhabdus santafensis
AAAATAACGATTTTATTAAATCTTTTTATATAACCAAGCTAAAAAATCTAATGCCATCCAATATAAAAATATTAAAAACGAAATATACAAACCAAACGCACTAACACCTAAAACAATTTCCATTAAATTTCTCCTTGCTCTTGATACTTACGTTTCTTTTCTTCAATCATTGCAAGCACAAATGTAGAACGATTATATTTTTTAAACGGTAAATTATGTTCTCTAGCAATTGAATGTCTTCTATCATTCTCTATATCTACAATTTCATCTATTATCTGAATTTCACTTTCAGTAAATGTAAATGCCCAAGTTTTTTTCTTTTCTTTAACTGTCATAAAAACAACCTCCTATCAATTAACTAAATTTAATATAACAAAAACCATATGGTTTGTAAATAAAAACATATGGTTTTTCAATAAAAAAATATTAAATTTTAATTATTGATAGGTTTTTTTCTGATTAAATCTATCAAAT
>NZ_VCDN01000475.1:0-232 GCF_033949405.1 Xenorhabdus santafensis
GTCATTTGAATTATATGAGGGTAACGGAGATGAATTTTTTTATGAGGATATAAAAGAATTACAGCCGACTATTACATATGATTCTGTTACTTTTTCTTATAAGAATCCCAAAATAGATTTTGGTTATTTAAGAATTTATAGAGATGGTAAGTTGATTGTTGATAATTTTAAATTAGAGCAATTTAAAGATAAGGAATTAAGTCCTAACACTGAATACAAATATAAATTTGTT
>NZ_VCDN01000476.1:0-347 GCF_033949405.1 Xenorhabdus santafensis
ATTGTGAACAACAGATTATGCTTTTATAACTATTAACTGCTATAAGTTCCGCAAGGAACAGGTTGTATTTTCTTCCATTTCATTTCAGAAAATCTCCACCTTCAATGAAATAAAAACCATTCTAATTTTAGAATGGTTTTTATTTCATTGCCCTTGCCCAACTTATTTCGGCACGTTTGTTTATAGTGCTAAGCTGACGACGAAAAAGGAAATGTTATATTCTTCAGCTTACACATAATATTGTACGTGCCGAACCGCTTGTGTAATCGTTCATATATTTTACTTATTTTTTGTGTTGTTACGTAAACCTTGGGGGCTAGCCCCCAAACCCCCAGCTAGCTTACCCC
>NZ_VCDN01000477.1:0-295 GCF_033949405.1 Xenorhabdus santafensis
ATGGTTTGAGCGATTTTTTGAGGAATATAATGGATTGATTTTTACAAAACTGTAATGTTTCTGTTGTTCTTTTTTATAATAAAGTAACATATTTTTAATGTTGTAGCAGACAAAAAAGCGGCTATCTCTTTACATAGACGAAGGAGATAGCCGTTTTCCTATTATTACGTATGTTACGAGTTATTACGAGTTAGTTTCAATTGCTTCTAATAATAAATCCACAATGTGAATTCCTCTCATTTTATGAGAAAGACCTTCACGTTCAATACCTAGTTTCATTTGTAATAGGCACCCT
>NZ_VCDN01000478.1:0-300 GCF_033949405.1 Xenorhabdus santafensis
TTATACATACAATAAACTTTCCACTTTTTTAACTTGCACAAGCAGTTTAAGATTTCTTTTCAATAATTCAAATGTCCGTGTCATTTTCTTCCGATTTTGCATCTACTATATAATGAAAGCTTTATGGAGGTGAATTTATGTCAAATAATAATTATTCAAATGGATTAAATCCCGATGAATCTTTATCAGCTAGTGCATTTGACCCTAATCTTGTAGGACCTACATTACCACCGATACCACCGTTTACCCTTCCGACTGGGCCGACCGGGCCGACTGGACCGACTGGACCTACGGGGCCGA
>NZ_VCDN01000479.1:0-264 GCF_033949405.1 Xenorhabdus santafensis
CTATTTCTGGATCTCTTTCAAACTCTTTTTCTACTTCTTTTCGAAATTGTTGTTCTTGATATTGCGCTTGTCTCCAAATCTGCTGAAACGTTTCCCCATGAACCGAAATATCTACATGATATCCTTCTTGCAGCCGCTTTTTATTTACTAATGCATCTACACAATACTCTTTTACTTTTTCTAAACTATATCCTTCACGAAAATAGAGCATATGATCTCTATGATCAATAACAGCCATTTCTTTTTCTTTCTTTTCTAATACTG
>NZ_VCDN01000480.1:0-260 GCF_033949405.1 Xenorhabdus santafensis
TAATTTGCTCTTCCGTTACCCCTAACGATTCTGGACCAGAGAAAATTTTCATTACTTCTGGATCATCCGTTGGGATTGTTTTCGGATCAATACCACTTAAATCTTGTAACATACGAATAACGGTCGGATCATCGTGTCCTAGTATATCAAGTTTCAATAAATTATCATGAATCGAGTGGAAGTCAAAATGCGTTGTTCTCCACTCAGCACCAATTGAATCAGCAGGAAACTGTATTGGGGAGAAATCAAAGATATCCATG
>NZ_VCDN01000481.1:0-336 GCF_033949405.1 Xenorhabdus santafensis
AGACTGAATTTTTCAAGAAACAATTCCATCATGGCGTTACCAAATATAGAAGAATCCACTTCTTGTGAGAACGTATTACATTTATAACTTAGGTGTTGGAGAAAATGTTGCTTTTCCTTTGTCAACATTCTAACGAGCTGATAACGAGATCTTGTTAATTGCTGGAGTGCCACATACTGACTTTCTTTTACGATAGACATTTGATTACGTCCAAATCGTAAGTAATCAGCAATGACAAAGGCATCAATCTCATCGGTTTTATCCATGTCAGAATAGCTTTTCTTAAAATTTGCAACTTGTTTTGGATTCAGGAGAAATACTTTTGCTCCAAAACTT
>NZ_VCDN01000482.1:0-319 GCF_033949405.1 Xenorhabdus santafensis
GAGAAGATACAGCGAATGCAATACGTGATGGAATATTCGCTTTAATAACACCCGTAATAACGTCAACCGATGGGCGCTGCGTTGCAATAATTAAATGAATACCAGCAGCACGAGCCATTTGCGCTAGACGCATAATCGCATCCTCTACATCAGACGAAGCAACCATCATTAAATCTGCTAACTCGTCCACAATTACTACAATATACGGTAATTCGGGTTGTTTCGCTTCTGATTGACTATTATGCTCTTTTATATAATCGTTGTATCCTTCAATGTTACGTGTACCACTATGAGCAAACAACTCATAACGACGTTCCAT
>NZ_VCDN01000483.1:0-496 GCF_033949405.1 Xenorhabdus santafensis
GAATATTATTCTAATGAGTCTAGGTGGAAAAAAAGAATCTGTATTTTTTGAAGAAGCCATTAATAAAGCATATGAAAAAGGAATTTTGTTAGTTTCATCAGCAGGGAATGAAGGATATAAAGAGGGAGATTCAATTACTTATCCAGCTAAATTTAATTCTGTAATTGCAGTTGGAGCGTTAGATGCTAAAGATCAACGAGGGTTCTTATCTAGTAAAGGAGAACAGTTAGAATTAATGGCACCAGGTGTAGATATTTGGAGTACTTGGAATGATGGTTCTTATAGATTTGATAGTGGTACTTCAATGGCAGCCGCTCATGTAGCTGGTGTGGCATCTTTGTTATTAGAGAATGATAGAATGTTGTCTAATCAACAAGTAAGAGAGTTATTAAAAAAATCAGCAACTCCTTTAGGAAGTCCATTTGAATATGGAAATGGGAAAATAAATTTAAGTCATGCTTTGCAAATGATGAATCAAAAATAAAAGAGAACCAAC
>NZ_VCDN01000484.1:0-268 GCF_033949405.1 Xenorhabdus santafensis
CTTGATTGATGTTCGTAACTTAGAAATCACAGGTAAAGTAGCAGAGCACGTATTAGATGAAGTTGGTATTACAGTGAACAAAAATACAATTCCATTTGAAACAGCAAGCCCATTTGTAACAAGTGGCGTACGTATCGGTACAGCAGCTGTAACATCTCGTGGTTTCGGTTTAGAAGAAATGGATGAAATTGCGTCACTTATTGCTTATACATTAAAAAATCATGAAAATGAAGCTGCATTAGAAGAAGCACGTAAGCGTGTAGAAGCG
>NZ_VCDN01000485.1:0-326 GCF_033949405.1 Xenorhabdus santafensis
CTGCATCTTTATATACATGCACAGATGTTTGATGCATTAAAATCGTTCCTGTATACGTCTTACCACTTGATGTTTCAATTTCGCAATATTCCCCTTCTACAGAGTTCCAGCGAAATCCGCCAATCATAGATAGACGAAGACGACCGTCAGGCTTAATTTCTTTTACCATCGCACCTAACGTATCAACGTGTGCCGTTAATAAGCGGTGCTGCGCATCATTCTTCCCTTTTACCGTTAAAATAAGAGCGCCTTTATTGTTACGTTTCGTTTCTACATTCCACTCACTGACATAGTTTTCAATAAAATCAATAATTTTTGCTGTATTT
>NZ_VCDN01000486.1:0-301 GCF_033949405.1 Xenorhabdus santafensis
AGCTATTCCCCATCCTTCCCATGGAATCCCTGAAGTTAAAGAATCATTATCTGTAGGTATATACTTAAGTCCTATCAGTAAATTAGATATGGGTGAAATAGCAAGTAAATTCGCCGAATCATTAATTCCTAATTGAACAAAACTACCATTATCAATTACAGCACTCAAATAAATTCCTCCTTAATTAATTTTATTTAATCTATTAGTAATAGGCAAAAGACTTCTTTTTTTGTTGTATTTTTGATTTTAAAAAGAATTCCTTGTTTTTGGGTGTGAGTGTTGGCTGGGGGTTTGGGGGCTA
>NZ_VCDN01000487.1:0-390 GCF_033949405.1 Xenorhabdus santafensis
GAAAGTATCTGAAGTTTTGACAAGTGAAGATATAGCAGACCTTCATGAAATGCTCTTATTTTGGCGTACAGATAGAGAAAGAACGAAAAAGCACAAAACTCTTCATGAAGAAATAAAAACTCTTAGAAGGGACGATAGGACGCGAAAAACGGTTATTTTGAGCAAAGAAGTTGCGAAACGTCTCGATAAACTGTCAGAAAGAGAGCGTTTTGACAAGTCCGACCTATTAGAATTGGCATTGGAGCATTTTTTGAGTGAATATGAATGAAAATAGATTGTTGTTTGTTATTAGGTCCATTATGGACCTTTTTATTTTTTTTAGGGAAGATTGTAGAGCTTTGTATAACGTCCTCGCAAATTATTGTTATTGATCTTACGAGGTTTGTAGAG
>NZ_VCDN01000488.1:0-236 GCF_033949405.1 Xenorhabdus santafensis
AACTCGCTTGGAAAGTTGTAAAACATGTGAAATCAAACGCAATTGTTTTAGCGAAAGATGATATGACAATTGGTGTCGGTGCGGGACAGATGAACCGTGTAGGTTCTGCAAAAATCGCAATTACACAAGCTGGCGAAAAAACACAAGGTAGCGCACTTGCATCTGATGCTTTCTTCCCAATGCCAGATACAGTAGAAGAAGCAGCAAAAGCAGGAATTACAGCAATCATTCAACCG
>NZ_VCDN01000489.1:0-388 GCF_033949405.1 Xenorhabdus santafensis
TATATTGCCTTTAAAATTTACGAAGTCTTTTTTATCTCTACTTGTAGCCCAAGCTACTTCTGGATTTAAGATATACACATTTGTAGTTCCAACTTTACCAATAGCGATCAATCCGTTTTCTTCTAGACATGAAATTGCTCTAAATATCGTTGTTCTTGATTTTCCAGTAACCTCTTCTAAAATTTTATGTGAGGCCATTATGCTATTGCTATTAACGTCCATATTCTCTATGAAAAACATGTAAAGTTGTCCTGCAACTGCATTTTCGGAAATGATATAGGCTAATGCTTTTGTTCCTAAACCTCTACTGATTTGTATGAAATTCTTGTTCTTTTGGCTTTCTTTAGCTCTTTTAGCTTCTAGGGCTTCACTAGCACTATCAAAGATT
>NZ_VCDN01000490.1:0-236 GCF_033949405.1 Xenorhabdus santafensis
TCTAATTGTGAAATATAAAATTTGCATACCTTATATAATTTTTCGTTACTAACACAAATTACAAATAAAAAACAGAAGGAATTATATTCTTTAGAGTTTTTCATCAAAATCAGTCCTTTTTATTATGACTTTATGATGAAAAACATATTAAAAGTCGATAAAGTGTATTTAATGTTTGTCAATGGTAAGCGGACCAAAGGAAGCATTAAGGAGGTGACAAATTCACTACACCCGAA
>NZ_VCDN01000491.1:0-350 GCF_033949405.1 Xenorhabdus santafensis
CTTTCCCTTTTAACATAGTTTCCTCATCTCCTCATAAACTTTATAAGTTTTTCTTTATGTAGTAATGCAAACATACTTAAGTAATATATGAGTGTATGTAAGTAATGCATTCCAATTTTGATTTGAGAAAAAATAAATAGAATGAATTTTGATTTTTTTTTGAAAAAACATGTTGACAAAGAAAAGAACAACGTCCTATAATACGTGTAACAAATAAAAGTTAATTAAGAATTTTCTAACTTTATATGTTGTATATGCAAAGAAGAGGAAAGTAGATGATTATGATCGTTTCAGAGAGCTACTCCAAGGCTGCGAGAGTAGTAACAATCAAATCATTGAAGATCACCTCG
>NZ_VCDN01000492.1:0-265 GCF_033949405.1 Xenorhabdus santafensis
AGCTTCAGCAATAGGAATAATAAGTTAAAACTGTTTTTGTGAGGAGAGAGCATTTGCTCTTCCTTGCAAAAACTTTGTTTTCAACTAATAATGAACCACCTGGATATGTGGTCATACAAACATGCGAAGGGAGGATAATCAAATGCCTACTATTAACCAATTAGTGAGAAATGGTCGTACTGATAAAGTATGGAAATCTAAATCACCTGCGTTAAACAAAGGTTTTAACTCTTTAAAGAAAAAATCAACTGATATCTCTGCACCT
>NZ_VCDN01000493.1:0-257 GCF_033949405.1 Xenorhabdus santafensis
TAAATTGCTCTTTAAAGACTTTTTTCGTTTGTTGATATAAAACCTTTATATTTATCTGTAAATCTCTTATATGAGCCTTTAACGAACTTATTTCAGTATTTAATTTTCTATTTTCCTTCTGAGATTTTTTAAAAAAATCATACAAATCATCAAATTGATAACTCAATTCTTTATTTTCTTTTTTGAGATACTCCCCATGTACTCGTAAATTTTGGTTTTCTTGCACTAAATCTGTATTCTGCAAACGCTCATAATCT
>NZ_VCDN01000494.1:0-291 GCF_033949405.1 Xenorhabdus santafensis
GGTACACGTGATACGTATACGAAACAAGGTGTACCAATTACAGTAAATGGTGTTTCTATTATTAAAGTAGGATCGACAATTGAAGAAGTTTCTACAGCAGCTGAACAATATTTAGGAAAAGAAACGGAAGAGTTAAAAATAGAAGCAAAAGAAGTTTTAGAAGGGCATCTTCGTGCTATCTTATCTTCTATGACAGTAGAAGATGCGTATAGTAATAGAGAGCAATTTGCTCAAAAGGTACATGAAGTAGCTTCTACAGATTTAAAGAAGATGGGACTTCGCATTGTTTCT
>NZ_VCDN01000495.1:0-311 GCF_033949405.1 Xenorhabdus santafensis
ATACGTAATCTGCTTCTACAGTTTGGATTTCACCTTTAACTTCAAAGCTAACTTTTACGCCAGTTTCTGTTTCTTCAACGCCTTTAGCCATAGCTTTTGTATGGATATTTACGTTACCTTTTTTCTGTAGAGCACGTTTAACAACAGAGCTCATAGCTTTTTCGAAACCAGCTAAGATTTCGTCGCCAGCTTCTACTACAGTAACTTCTGTACCGAAGTTAGCATATGCAGTACCTAATTCCATACCGATGTAACCGCCGCCGATTACAACAAGTTTTTTAGGAATTTCAGGTAAGCTTAAAGCGCCTGTA
>NZ_VCDN01000496.1:0-357 GCF_033949405.1 Xenorhabdus santafensis
AATCGGTTTTTATATCGGTTGCAAGTTTATTCCGATTTTGATTGAAATGTTGATTTAATCGTGTTTTATGAGTGAAAAACGTATTCCGTTTTTAGGGGAGGAATGAAAATTGGAACTAAAATCGGAAATGCATACACCGAAAATTGTTGCGGATCTTTTAGGAATCACACCCGATTTGCTAAAGGTATGGTCAAATGAATTTAACATACAAACGGAGCGAAGCCAGGGAGGGCATCGCAGATACGCGAAAGAAAATATAGAAGAATTAAAAGCAATAAAAGAAAAAATACAGACGCAAAAATGGTCTTACGATCAAATTCGGGCATGGCGAAACGGAGAACTTGATTCGTTTGTTTC
>NZ_VCDN01000497.1:0-310 GCF_033949405.1 Xenorhabdus santafensis
TAACATTTCTGTTATTCGTTTAGAACAACTAACGAATATTAGACAGACGGCAAGAACAAGCCGTAAAAACGAAAAAAATCTACACACTTGGTCATTCCATCGTTTAGCACAATTCATCGAGTACAAAGCGACATTAGTTGGCATAAAGGTCGAATATGTGAACCCTTCTTATACAAGTCAAACATGTCCGAAATGTTCTGAAAAGAACAAGGCGCAAGACAGAAAATACAAGTGTCAATGTGGGTTTGAGAAACATCGTGATATCGTTGGGGCGATGAATATTCGCTACGCAACTGTGATTGATGGTAAC
>NZ_VCDN01000498.1:0-211 GCF_033949405.1 Xenorhabdus santafensis
AATTGGAGAGCGGTAGAAACGGCATATATCGAAATATTGGCGAAAGAACATATTCCTGATTTTGAACGAGCGAATGTAGGGTCTCATAAGTACATAAAAGTAAAACAATACAAAGAATATGCGGAAACAAAGTCAGTTGTAGAAAAGCAGGTACAGGAAAAAGAAACCTATTTACAACGGGTAGACAAAGAAGTGAAACAGTCAGAGGGAA
>NZ_VCDN01000499.1:0-401 GCF_033949405.1 Xenorhabdus santafensis
CTACTCATTATAGCCCAAATCCTTACATTTTTGTGTTCTGATTTGAAAATATGTAAACATTCATCCTTTTATTTTTGAATTTTCTTTCTATTTTAGTTATACTAGACTATAAAGAAACTAATCTCCTTTAGGCTGTCAATAAATCTACAACCCAAAGACACCAAAAAAACCAATTCCCGTGTAATGGAATTGGTTTTTTTGGTGTGCAATTCAGTCAATACAGCAACTTGAACCCACATTTTCAAATGTAGTCTTATCAATCTTAACATAATTACAAATACATAAACGCAAAAAATCTCTTTATATGCACACATATAAAGAGATTTTTAATAGATGAAACCCATAAATTAGTTAGTGATGAATAATTATAGTATATCACAAATTGGATGTTTTAGACCATT
>NZ_VCDN01000500.1:0-239 GCF_033949405.1 Xenorhabdus santafensis
TCCGTTAATATCAAATCAACTTGTCGTAACAGTAGCAGCTGGCATTGGACCATCTTATTTAGAAGCTAGACTCCCAAAAGGCACGCCTGTTGCTTGGATTATGCCTAATACAGCTGCTGAAATTGGAAAATCTATCTCCTTATATACAATGGGACAATCAGTAAACGAGATGCATCAAGAAACCCTGCAACTGCTTTTAAAAGGTATTGGTACTTCGCAACTTTGTACTGAGGAAGAAG
>NZ_VCDN01000501.1:0-358 GCF_033949405.1 Xenorhabdus santafensis
GAAGAATTATTAACGAAAATTCTAGAAAAACTAGATGCTGTTGATAAAAAGGTAGATAAAGTAAGTGGTGATGTGCAGGAATTAAAACAAGAATTAAAAGCACATCGAATGGAAATAGATGATAATTTTACGAAGTTATATAAGTTAGTTGAGGATAAAGATGTTGAGATTGATGTTTTGAATAAACGTGTATTTAAAAATGAAACAACAGTTGAAAAATTAAAGAGACAAAAACATTAGGATTCATATGTGAATTAAAATTATATGTGTTTATTTTTAAAGAAAGAAGATATTTAAGGGGAATGATATCTTGCAAAATATTAAAGAGATAAAGAAATTAATTAGGAAGAATCCTGGT
>NZ_VCDN01000502.1:0-258 GCF_033949405.1 Xenorhabdus santafensis
CAAATTTCCTATCCATAGATACATACTTAACAAAGATAAAAATAGCAATTCCAATTGCTATTAGAGTTAATAAATTAAATTCAGTACCAACTAAACACCAACTAAAATAAAAAAACATCGCAACAATATTAAACAATACATGAATATATTCACGATAAAACTTTTTAAACATATATATCCCCCTTAAAACGCCTTATTTCGCTTTACAACCTCTTTTTTATAAACTACATAGATATGACTATCTATATAAGTTAAATC
>NZ_VCDN01000503.1:0-473 GCF_033949405.1 Xenorhabdus santafensis
AGTAATTTTTACTAGTCTTTTAGTTCAAATTTTATATATGGTTTTCGTTCTTTAGAATTACCTTTTTTAACAAGTAAAGAATTAAAAAACCAATAATTTTGTTTTCCTACACTTTGTTTTTCTAAAACATTTTTCCTTACTAATGAATTTAAAACCTTACTAAAATATGACCTATCTTTATAACCACATAGTTTTTGCATAGTTGGTTGTAAAAGTTCAATTTGATTATTCCAACCGACATAAGGTAGCAAAGTAAATAAAACTGCTTTCTCTGTTTTACTAAGCTTCACTTCTGGATTATCACTTTCAATCCAAGCTTTTAACGTATGAAAAACAAATATAAAATTTGAATTCTTATGTAGATTTCTTTCAGTGATCGCCTTCATAAGTTCTTGAGCACCTGCACCAGCGTCAATAAAAGTACTCAACATCTCTGTAACTTCTAAAATCTCTTTCTTTTTCATTTGTTGTTG
>NZ_VCDN01000504.1:0-288 GCF_033949405.1 Xenorhabdus santafensis
AAAATGCATTAAAGCACCTAAATCTTTCGCTTCTTGAATCATATCAAACTCTCCATAAGCAGTCATTAAAATCACTTTAATACTCTCATCAATTTCTTTTACATGCTTTAAAATCTCTATACCATCCATGCCTGGAATTTTCATATCTAACACTACTAAATCTGGATTATCTTTTTTCACGATATCTAAAGCTTGAAATCCATTCGCTGCTTGGAACGTCTGATAACCTTCTTTTTGGAACACTTCATGTAATAACACACGAATCCCATATTGATCATCAACGATTAA
>NZ_VCDN01000505.1:0-293 GCF_033949405.1 Xenorhabdus santafensis
TTAGAAATTATCTTGCGGACTATAGCAGCTTCCCTGTCATTAAGCTATATATAAATACCATGTAAATATCACATTATTTAGTACAATAAATAATGATACCAAAATTTTAAAACTCCACCTTTATTACTAACAAATATTATTCAATTATCATTTACTATTATAAATATTATATTTAGACAATTCAAAAATAACAAAGGAGAGAAATTACGTATGTGTAACTCACAAAATAGAGATTATTGTTGTTGTCCTTCACCACAAATAATTCAAGAAAAGATTTGTGGTAATTTTAGACT
>NZ_VCDN01000506.1:0-226 GCF_033949405.1 Xenorhabdus santafensis
GTATACGCAAATACAACAACAACAAATGGTTCAAGGAGATTTGTTAAGTGTGGTTAATAAGGATAACAATTTAGCTAAGTTTAGTTTGTAATTTAATTTTAGGATGAGAATTAAATATGGATGATGCATTAACAAAAATTTTAGAGAAATTGGATCAACTTGATAAGAAAGTAGATACGATTGGTAGTGAGGTAAAAGAAATTAGAAAAGAAATGCAAGCACATCG
>NZ_VCDN01000507.1:0-317 GCF_033949405.1 Xenorhabdus santafensis
TATAGGTATTAACTTGAATTTGGATAACATCCTAAAGATTTCAAAAATGATTAATATTGGTGAAAAAGGCTATGCAGTTATTTTAGATCAAAATAAGCAAATTGTTAGTCATCCGTCTAGAAAACCAGGTGCAAAAGTTACTGATCCTTGGATTAAACCAATTTATGAAGATAAACAAGGAAATGTGTCTTATACAGAACAAGGTGATAAAAAGAATTTAATCTTTGCAACAAATGAGAAAACGGGCTGGAAAGTAGTTGGTGTTATGTTCGATGAAGAAATTACCCAAGCTGCCAGTCCAGTGTTTTATAAGACTT
>NZ_VCDN01000508.1:0-393 GCF_033949405.1 Xenorhabdus santafensis
AGAGAACGAAATACTACTAAAGAACGACTCAGTTAACTTACCAACAAAGGCAGCATACTATACAAATCGCTATTTTCTTTTATTATATACTAAATTTTATCATCTTTTGCGGGAATTTAAATAAAAAACTGTCGAAAAAGCGAATAATACGTTTACATTTTGTGCTATTTTGTCATATATATATACCTAATACATAGCGATTCATTACATTAACATAAGATGGATAATTCAGAAATATTTCACTTCACAGTTAATTCAACAGAATAAAAATAAAATCCTGCTCCAAAGAGCAAGATTCTATAGTTTTATAACATGATGTTTTCCATCCCAAGAAAAAGGGTTTTCCATTACACGATCAACGAAATCCAAACCAAACTGATTTAAATAATAACA
>NZ_VCDN01000509.1:0-427 GCF_033949405.1 Xenorhabdus santafensis
CTAGGGCCTCTATTTGGTGGACCATAGTGCGGGATTTGAGGGTCCTCATGTAAGTCTTGCCCGATTCCGTGACCAACATACTCCCTAACGATCGAGAATCCATTCTCTTCAGCATGGGTTTGAACCGCATGTGAGATATTTGATAATCTCTCGCCTGGTTTTACTTGTTCTAGACCAAGATACAACGATTTTTCTGTGACATCAAGTAGCTTTTGAACAGATTCAGAAATGTTTCCAACTGGATACGTCCATGCAGAATCTCCATGGTACCCATTGTATTTCGCACCAATATCGATACTGATGATATCGCCCTCTTTGAGCTTGCGCTTTCCTGGAATTCCGTGTACAAGCTCTTCATTTACAGAAGCACATATGCTCCCCGGAAATCCGTTGTATCCTTTAAAAGATGGCGTAGCACCATATTTTT
>NZ_VCDN01000510.1:0-279 GCF_033949405.1 Xenorhabdus santafensis
GGCATTAATCCCGCAAATTCAAATTCCTAACTTCATTACAGGAGAACTGTTTAAGACAACGATGGGACAAGTTGGTTATTACACGTTCTTTGCTGTAGTCGCGTATTTGAACCTTCGCTGGATTTTCGTTCTACCTATTGTTGTTTTAGAGCAAAAGCCGTTTCGCACAGCAGCACGCAAAAGTGCAACGTTAGTAAAAGAAAGTTTTTTAAAAGTACTATTCTTTTTAGTAGGATTTTTTATTTCAATAGGGATTGTGTACGGTGTATTTTTTGGAAT
>NZ_VCDN01000511.1:0-255 GCF_033949405.1 Xenorhabdus santafensis
ATAAAAAAGGACTGTGATACAATACTTTTTTATACCTTACAATGATGTAAGGTACGTGTAAGAGAAATCGATGGGATATTTTTTTACAACAAGGTATTCTTAAAGTAAGAGTTATATGCTGTGTGGAAAAGAGGTGTTCAAGATGAAAGAACGAGTATTATCTAGGGTGAACTATCATCAAAAAGTTGCATTAAATCCAATAACTAAATTTCTTTATAAAGCCATTATATTATTATTATTGTTAAGTTTTGCATT
>NZ_VCDN01000512.1:0-275 GCF_033949405.1 Xenorhabdus santafensis
TTTAAGCCGCTAGCTGAAAGTAGTTTTGAAACATGGAATACGAGTTCAGGCGAAGTGAAAATTACATATTATGAGCATAGTGCAGTAGTAATTGGATATGATCAAAACTTTGTATATGTAAATGATCCTCTTAAAAATAATCCACGTTTGGCTGTTCCGCGAGCAGAATTTGAGAAAGCTTGGGAGCAAATGGGAAAACAAGCAATTACTATTTTATAATAAGGAAAAAGTCATCTTTTAGATGGCTTTTTATTTTTAAGTCTATAACACGGAAA
>NZ_VCDN01000513.1:0-314 GCF_033949405.1 Xenorhabdus santafensis
GCTCGTTAATCTCCGCTAACGCTTTATTTCATGATTCGGTTCTATTGTCACACAGATCACTGTTACCAAAATATTTACTACAAATTTTTAAAAAAATGTACTGCACAATTGTATTGAATGATATTTTTCAGTCCACGACAGTAACTCTGGCGCTCCATCTACAAAAACATCCTATTTTTTCTTATTCCCCCTTTTCGAGGGGATGGGCAAAAACACCCTATTAGTGCTTTATTTTCGATTACAAGTAAAGCATATACCAAATAAAAAAAGAAAAAGCAGAGATATTTTCATCGATAGGTGAAAATATCTCTGCT
>NZ_VCDN01000514.1:0-328 GCF_033949405.1 Xenorhabdus santafensis
GCTTATAAAATGCCATTCACAATGGCGATGGCAGCAACCGGATACGGTTTTTTATACGGACTATGGCCAATTGCTTGGATTATCATTATGTCGGTATTTTTGTATAAAATTTCCGTAAAAACAGGTCAATTCGATGTCATTCGTGCATCTGTATTATCTATTACAAACGATCACCGTTTACTCGTTATTCTAATTGGTTTTTCATTCGGAGCATTTTTAGAAGGGGCTGCGGGATTCGGTGCACCAGTAGCAATCACGGCAGCGCTTCTAGCAGGTCTCGGATTAAATCCTTTATATGCGGCTGGTCTTTGTTTAATCGCAAATACTG
>NZ_VCDN01000515.1:0-259 GCF_033949405.1 Xenorhabdus santafensis
ACATTCCAAGGGAGCAATTTGAATTCCAAATGTTATTTGGTATTCGTAAAGAGCGTCAACTTGAGCTAGTAAAAGAAGGTTACAAAATGCGTGTTTACGTACCTTATGGAAACGATTGGTATGGATATTTCATGCGCCGTCTAGCAGAGCGTCCAGCAAACGTTGCGTTCGTATTAAAAGGTATGGTTAAAAAATAACCAAGGAGAAAATACTCCTTGGTTATTTTAATTGCTTAAATGCGTAATGTGCCATTTTCTTC
>NZ_VCDN01000516.1:0-428 GCF_033949405.1 Xenorhabdus santafensis
ACTGATAGAATGCCCAAAACAATCTTGAAAGAATTCTTTCGTTCGTTTCAAAGAAAGACACTGATAATGCGTTAAATAGGGAATCAGTCTTTTTATATTTGGACCATATTGAACAGGACGAGAGACAGTAGAAGGAAACTGGGATTCTTGGATAGAATGGCAATGTGGGCACTCTTTTTGTTCCACTTTATGTTCTGTTACTTCTATTAGAATAGGTGGTAAATCATACACTTGGCGAATGCGGTATCCTTTTACAGGTTCATGTTTTAAGGACGTGTGACAACAAGTACAATGCGTAGGAGAATAGGTAATCGTATGGTCAGGAGTCGTTGTCAAATGAAGTGTATGTCCTTTGTGGCCCAACTGGCCACCGGTTTGACGCTGGGATGATTTTCGCAAACTTTTTGTAATAGGCTTACGAAAACCAT
>NZ_VCDN01000517.1:0-350 GCF_033949405.1 Xenorhabdus santafensis
ATTGTCGTCGTAATCGCAAAAGGAATCCATTGTTTGATCGTTTGTGAGAGTGATTGTTTAATAATATTAGACGGGATGCGGAAGAAAATAATAGTAAATAAGCAAGTCATACCGAGCCAAAATCCTGGTGAATATAGTAACTCTAGTTTATAAGAGTATGATTTCAAATCAAGAACCGCATATGATCTGAACAAATCATGTAATGCTGGAACGAGGCGAGAAAGTAAAATACAAACTGTTAGAAATATATAAGGGCTAATAATTTTTATAATGGATACTTCTCTCTCCGTTGCAGCCGCATGTTCTGTTATAAGATTTTGCCCACTTTTTCCTTTTAATTTAATAATAAA
>NZ_VCDN01000518.1:0-305 GCF_033949405.1 Xenorhabdus santafensis
CAATTGAAACCGAAATCTCTTGAACAGATTTTTCTTGCTGTTGAATAGACTCTTTTACCCTATCAGTTCGGTCAGATGATCTTTGGGAAATTTGAGCCATGTCTTCTGCAGAAGCCGAGATTTCCTCACTACTCGCTGCAATTTCATCTGTAGACATAGATACCGTTTGAATTTGCTCAGATACTTGCTGCACTTTTTCTGTAATAGTTCCAAATACTTTTTCTGTATGCATTACTACTTGTGTACCTGCCTGTACCTCATTATCTACTTTCCCCATCATATGTACCGTATGATTCGTTGTTCCC
>NZ_VCDN01000519.1:0-226 GCF_033949405.1 Xenorhabdus santafensis
AATTCTAATGAAAAGATAGGGATTAGAATGAAACGGAAAATGATTGTATAATAGGAGAAAGTATGAAAAAGATAAAGGAAGTGATGAAATGCAAGTTCTTTTATATGTAAGTGCGGCTATTATCGCGGTTGCTTTCGCAGTATTAGTAGTGTATGTATGCAGAACGTTGTTATCGGTTCAGAAGACGTTAGAAAACGTTGCAAGCACGTTAGAAGGTTTAGAAAAA
>NZ_VCDN01000520.1:0-316 GCF_033949405.1 Xenorhabdus santafensis
AAAACTTTAATGTCTAATCCTTACAATATTGCAGAAGCTGTAAAAGAATCTGATCTTGTAATCGGTGCAGTATTAATCCCAGGTGCAAAAGCGCCAAAACTTGTAACAGAAGAAATGATTAAATCAATGGAACCAGGTTCTGTTGTTGTAGATATCGCGATTGACCAAGGTGGTATTTTCGAAACAACTGACCGTATTACAACTCATGACAACCCAACTTACGAAAAACATGGCGTTGTTCATTATGCAGTTGCAAACATGCCAGGTGCGGTTCCACGTACATCAACTCTTGCATTAACAAACGTAACAGTACCAT
>NZ_VCDN01000521.1:0-285 GCF_033949405.1 Xenorhabdus santafensis
TTTCTTAGATACTTGACGTCCTAAACGTCCTTTTGGAAGCATCCCTTTAATTGCAAGCTCTAACATTTGTACAGGGTAGTTTGTACGCATTTCTAGAGCTGTTCTTTGCTTAAGTCCACCTGGGTGGTTAGTGTGACGGTAGTAAATTTTATCGTTTAATTTATTACCTGTTAAATGAATTTTCTCAGCGTTAATAATAATTACATGATCACCCGTGTCAACGTGTGGTGTAAATGTAGGTTTGTTTTTACCACGTAAAATGGATGCTACTTCAGTAGATAGGCG
>NZ_VCDN01000522.1:0-330 GCF_033949405.1 Xenorhabdus santafensis
TTGGTGTTAAACCAAGCTCAAGTACTTCATCGTGTAAGTTTAAAATTTCAAGTGCATCTGCACCAACTTCAGCGTCACTTGGGAAGATGAAGATACCGTCTGCATATTCTTTTGAAACTAACTTTCCATCAATACCAAGCTCTTGAAGAGCACAAACCATACCGTGAGAAGCTTCACCACGTAGTTTTGCTTTTTTAATTTTGAAGTTACCAGGAAGTACAGCGCCAACTTTTGCAACTGGTACTTTTAAACCTTTTGCAATGTTAGCAGCACCACAAATAATTTGAACTGGTTCTTCTTCACCGATATCGATTAAGCATTTGCTTAACT
>NZ_VCDN01000523.1:0-421 GCF_033949405.1 Xenorhabdus santafensis
TTGAATCACGTAAGTTACGAATCCACCCTGATACTTGTACTGTTTGATCTGCATACTTTTCTGTATCTCTATACAGACTTTTTACTAATGTGTTTTCCATAGTAAAATTCTCCTTTACTCATATATTTAAATACAAAAAAACCTTTCATCCATAAAGGGACGAAAGGTTAAACTTCGCGGTACCACCCAATTTGTCATAAAGACCAACTTTAACTCGTATGTAATACATACTTCCCGGTTTGTAACAGGCCGGATTCCCGTCTAAGTCTACTCTTGAATACAAAATTCAATTTCGGTTAGCAACTCCAAGGTGTTCTTCACATATACCGCCTCATCAGGCTCTCACCGTCCCTGACTCGCTATGGATTATAGTATATAATACTTTTCCTTATCATCGTCTTTCATTTTGTTAAACTAAAAT
>NZ_VCDN01000524.1:0-335 GCF_033949405.1 Xenorhabdus santafensis
GTTTTCTGTCATTGTTTTAAATCCCCTTCAGACAAATGCGTGGAGAAAAGGAACAGAAATTAGAAAACGTAAGACTGATTCCATTGACGCAACCTTAATTGCAGACGTGATTCGCTTTGGACGATTTACAGAGACACCCTTAGCTAATGAAACCATGCTGGCATTAAAACAATTGAGTCGTTTCAGAAGCTCCCTTGTACATAGCGTGAGTGATTTAAAACGAAAAGCTATTGTGGTATTAGATCAGACATTTCCGGAATACCATACGGTATTCTCTGATATTTTTGGCAAAACATCTGCCGAAGTTTTAATGGAATATACTACCCCTAGTGATT
>NZ_VCDN01000525.1:0-402 GCF_033949405.1 Xenorhabdus santafensis
AATATCTTTTCCATGTGCATATTGTTGAATAATATCATTTTTTTCTTTAGCATCATGTGTTTGAATGGAATTATTGAATTGGGAAAAGAAAATACCTGTTGTACATGCTACCCCTATTAGTATCAGACTAAATTTTTTCATCATTTCAATGACTCCCTTTCTAATAAGTTTCTTTTAGCTTTGTAACTTTTATAAAAATATTCATTAGATTTATCCTTATTCTTTTCTTCATAAAATCTTATAGCCAATTCTTCAGTATAATCTTGTATGTATTTCCATAGATTTTGTTTTTCAAAATATGGAATCGCGTCTAACATGACTTTTTCTAATTGTTCAGTAGATAATTTATTGTTTAATGCTTGTAAAAATAAGAAATGAATTTTATATTCTTGGTTACAAACA
>NZ_VCDN01000526.1:0-270 GCF_033949405.1 Xenorhabdus santafensis
ATGGCAGATTACCTGAGCGTCCAACATCTTCAGATGATGTGAAAGTAAACATCAATATGAAGAAAGACGATGAAGATAAAGAAGATAAGTAAGAAATGAAGGAGTGACTATCGTCACTCCTTTTTTATTTGTTAAGATTTTTGCTAATTACTATTGAGAACTTAGTGGATAAAGTAATTTAAGTAAAACTAGTATTAAAAATTGAAATAGAGAGCAATCTTTTTGTAAAATGATGAGGATAGGAAAGCTGATTATATAAGTATGTGTGAT
>NZ_VCDN01000527.1:0-335 GCF_033949405.1 Xenorhabdus santafensis
CAAAAACCATTAGTAGACGCATTAAATTTAGCAATTGGAAATAAAGGCGCATATATAATGGCTTTACTCGCTCTTATATCTTTATTTGGATCTACAGTTGGCTGGATTGTTGTTAGTTCAGAAGTACCTTACCAGGCTGCCAAAAATGGACTTTTCCCTAAGTTTTTCAGTAAAACAAATAAAAAGGGTAGTCCTTCAAAATCATTATTTATTACAAATGTAATGACGCAAATTTTCTTATTTTCAACGATTTCTGGTACTGTTTCAGAAGCGTATAGTTTCGCTATTGTCGTAGCAACATTAGCCTATTTAATTCCATACCTAGTTTCTACTCT
>NZ_VCDN01000528.1:0-269 GCF_033949405.1 Xenorhabdus santafensis
AATCGAGAACTGAGAACCGTGGCGGGACAGGCCTTGGACTGTTTATTGCGAAAAATATTGTTGAGCAGCATAACGGTACAATTTCTGCTGAAAGTAATGTAGTTAGAACAATGTTTGAAGTGCGATTGCCAAAAGACGAGAACGTAACAATTTAATAAAAATTTAAACTTTACCCCACTTTTTATTTTAATAGTTTTTTCTATTCTATACGTAAGTTACGTTAAGGAGGAACTAGAAATGAAAAAGTGGGTATTTATTTCTTTTTTTAT
>NZ_VCDN01000529.1:0-323 GCF_033949405.1 Xenorhabdus santafensis
TGCTTGTCTATAAGACGAGCAGCTTTTTCTATATATAAAGGGGTTTGGGGAAACAAAGTGAAAGTGTTAAACAAGACCTTGAGCAAGTGTATAAATGAAAGCCGTAAGAAGAGTAGCTCCACTTGCAAGTCCGATAAAGTCTGATTTGTTGAAAGTAATGTTGTTCATTATAATCTCTCCTTATTTGTTTAATGTAGTTGCAACAGCTTTTGCATCGACAAGTGCGGATAGCACCATGCCCATTGTATTTAAAAATTTATTTGATTTCATATTGTTCATCATGCGTATCCGCTCCTTTTCGAATTGTTGTTGCCCTGCTTATG
>NZ_VCDN01000530.1:0-294 GCF_033949405.1 Xenorhabdus santafensis
TTGTTATACATGGCTCAGCGGAAAATATAAAGAAGTATAGGGAACAATTGAATATAGAATGTATTGATTACATCTTATCAGGATTGCCTTTCACTTCTTTACCAGAAGAGGTTTCAAAGCGCATTTTAAACAGCGTAATGGAAACGATACATGAGAATGGAGAATTTATTACATTCCAATATTCACTTGTGAAAAAAGGATTTATACAGCATTTCTTCCCTGAAATTACACTAGAAAAAGTATGGCTTAATTTCCCGCCAGCCTACGTCTTTAGTTGCAAAAAAGAACTAAGGA
>NZ_VCDN01000531.1:0-298 GCF_033949405.1 Xenorhabdus santafensis
TGCAGCGTTTCCCCTTCAATGTATAATGATACGTTGTTAGTGTATTTCAACTTAATTCTCATTGTCAACGGAAATGAGAATTATTTTCACCCATATGTATTGACAATCAAAAGATAAAGGCTTAATATCATGCTTGCTATTGAAAAATATTCTCAACATGTAGGGGGTACATAATGAATTTCATGCGGAAGAAATCGTTTACAGTATTTGTATTTTTACTAGCATTTTCAATGCTTTTAAGTGCTTGTGGAAAATCAAATAACAAAGAAGAATCTACAAAAGAAGATAATAAAAAAGA
>NZ_VCDN01000532.1:0-248 GCF_033949405.1 Xenorhabdus santafensis
CGATCATTCATACGCTGGAAGAAGCACATGAATTTGTAAAAGAAATTGGTTATCCAGTTATTGTTCGCCCAGCATTTACAATGGGGGGAACAGGTGGCGGAATCTGTAGTAATGAAGAAGAACTAATTGAAATCGTATCAGGTGGATTAAAACATAGTCCAGTAACACAATGTTTATTAGAAAAGAGCATTGCTGGTTGTAAGGAAATTGAATATGAAGTAATGCGTGATTCGAATGATAACGCGATT
>NZ_VCDN01000533.1:0-261 GCF_033949405.1 Xenorhabdus santafensis
TCGATGAACGCTAATAATGCACTCACACCTACATAAGATAAACCTAAGAAAATAGCTAATGTTACATAAGTAGAGATTCTTTGTGAACGTGGAGATACTGTAATTCCCCAGCTGATGCAGAATGTCCATAGTCCATTTGCAAAGTGGAAAATTGTTGAAACAACACCAACTAAATAGAAACCAAACATAAATGGATTGTTTAAAATATCTGCCATCATATCATAGTTTACCTCTTTACCTAACAATGCTTGAATACGAGGT
>NZ_VCDN01000534.1:0-259 GCF_033949405.1 Xenorhabdus santafensis
ATCAAGTTCGATCATGGCGAAACGGAGAACTTGATTTGTTTGTTTCAAAAGAAGAAAAATCAGAATTAGAAAAGAAATTGAATGAAGTATTAGAAAATCAACAGTTACAAAATCAATTTAATCAAGCACTCGTTCAAAAATTGCAAGAAATTACGAATGAATTGGTTACGACAAAAGAGCATTTAGCGAATACGGAGAAAAAGTTAACTGAAGTAGAAGGTAAAAACAGTGAATTAGAAGTTTTTATAGAGAAGAAGCT
>NZ_VCDN01000535.1:0-281 GCF_033949405.1 Xenorhabdus santafensis
CGATTAATGAAGCGCATCATTTCCAAACAGAGCTCATACAATCAGAAGCAAGAGGAGAAAAAACAGAGATTAGTGTTCTTTTAATTCACGCACAAGATCATTTAATGAATGCAATTACAGTAAAAGAACTGGCTGAAGAATTTATTACTCTTCATAAACGAGTAGAAGAGAAAGTGACAGTATAAGATGTACATTTTATTATGTTGTGCAGCAGGCATGTCAACGAGTATGGTCGTAAGAAAAATGCAAGAAGAGGCAAAGAAACAGGGGAAGAATTATAA
>NZ_VCDN01000536.1:0-299 GCF_033949405.1 Xenorhabdus santafensis
AGGTCCACACCAAGGTGCCCAGAAATCTAATAATACAACACCTTCGCTAGTTTCAGCTGCGAAGCTTTGGTCATTTGCGTTTACAATTGCCATTTTATTTCCTCCTTCAAGTATATTCTACCAAGAGTATATCATTAACTTATATACGTGGCGAATAATATGTATCGTTATGTATTGTAACAAAAAAGTGTTCCTTTATACTATATAAAAATACGGATTAAATACTAAAAAGATGAGAGACAGGGGATCTCTCACCTTTTCTCTATATATAGGGGTACTTCACTTGGAACTCAAGGGTA
>NZ_VCDN01000537.1:0-368 GCF_033949405.1 Xenorhabdus santafensis
CCTGACGCAGTATATTTTTGCATCCAATTAGATGTAGATAATTGTTGATTTCCTTGGCCAGCACCAGGCATATGTAAAATATAATTATCACCATTAGCAATAGCTGCATGTCCTACTATACCTGCTGAACTTGTTGCATTTGTTATAAATATATCTCCAGCTTTTAAAGTAAATCCACCCCAACTTCCTTTTGGAGTCACATCATCAAAAAATTCAGTATCTCCCATTGGTGCTTGTCCATAATTATTTAATTTTAGCCATTCATTATAAGATAACGGTTCTAGAAAAACACCTTGTTTTAAACCATCTTGATATATAGGCATAAATTCTTCTTTATTTTGTTTTAACCATTCATTATAAGATACACT
>NZ_VCDN01000538.1:0-432 GCF_033949405.1 Xenorhabdus santafensis
TCATTCCAGATGCCACATGCACAGGACCAGGAGCTCCCATACCAATACCAATTAACTTGCTTTTTAATTCGCCTAACTCTTCTAATTTTTTATCAATTGCCTTCGCTACGTCAAGTGTAATATGTTTTCCTTGCTCATTTGTATTCGTAGGGATTTCCCACTTATGTAAAATTTCACCGTATACATTAATAAATGCTAATTTAATCGTTGTACCACCAAGGTCAACACCAACTAACCATTTCTCTTCCATGTTGCTTACCTACCTTTATCTAATTCTTATTTAGCTCTTTTTGAATTTCTTGCTTCAACAAAAATAAAGCTGTTTGATAGTCTTGTGGATCGATTAGCTGTGATTGATTTAATTCACGCAATTCATCTTGCATTAATTGTAAATCTGCAATTCGATCTCCCGTATAAATAATCGTACCAAAT
>NZ_VCDN01000539.1:0-256 GCF_033949405.1 Xenorhabdus santafensis
TTTCAAATTAAAGATTTAAAAATTAATGAAGTGTCTACAGAGGAAATTATTCGTAACATTTATGAAGAAGGTATTAAACATGGGTAAGTATATTGAAATGATTCGAATTCGCTTTTTAATGATGCTTGCTTATCGTACAAATTATTACAGCGGGATTTTAATTTATACAATTAATATCGGTGCGTATTATTTTTTATGGCAAGCACTTTATAGTGGAAAAGAGAATATTGAAAGTTTATCTATTTCGCAAATGACT
>NZ_VCDN01000540.1:0-266 GCF_033949405.1 Xenorhabdus santafensis
TCTTACTAGAAAGGAAATTTTATTTATCTGGATTAAATCAAAAAAACAAAATGTAATATTTTTAACAAATAAATTTATAAAGTGATTTAATCTATAAATAACAAATGTGATAAAGTATATAAAGTGAAATGGTTAGTTTTTATTTAACTTAAACTTATTTTAAAGAAAAAGGATCTTTAAATGGCTTGGATTTATCATCAGTACTCAGGTGAGTTATATCATAACGACAAATTAGTTTTTCGTAATGGATATAGTGGTAATGGAAT
>NZ_VCDN01000541.1:0-362 GCF_033949405.1 Xenorhabdus santafensis
TTTAACAGACATGATTGTATTTGGGTTTGTAATTGCTTGGCGCTTTGCAACTTCCCCAACTTGACGTTCTTCATTTTTGAAAGCTACAACAGAAGGTGTTGTACGGTTTCCTTCTGGATTTGGGATAACCTTTGGTTCTCCACCTTCCATAACAGCTACACAAGAGTTTGTTGTACCTAAGTCAATACCGATAATTTTACTCATGGCGAATCCTCCTAGTTTTATGTAAATTATTGATTTACTTTTACCATTGATGGGCGAATCACACGGTCTTTTAATTTATAACCTTTTTGGAATTCTTCCACAACCGCGTTTGATTCAAATTCACTATCTTCCACTTGCATAATAGCTTGGTGTTCATT
>NZ_VCDN01000542.1:0-303 GCF_033949405.1 Xenorhabdus santafensis
CTATACTTCGGATTATTTGTACGCATTTCATGAAGGCGTACACCATGATTATTAATCCATGATCGTACCACTTGCTCAGTCATTTCCTCACCTTGATAACGACCTGATTTCGCATAAGTTGTTTGAAAATCTTCCCAAAGTAATTCAACCCACGCACGAGCTTGTCCGTAAGAAAGCTTGTCATTCTTATCTAATAATTCTTTCGTTAATGCTTCATAAATATCATTCATATTATAATCTCCTTTTACCTATTTATCCCTTCATTTCTAAAGGATAGTTTCTTCAATTTTGCACATTCTATAA
>NZ_VCDN01000543.1:0-259 GCF_033949405.1 Xenorhabdus santafensis
TACATCCCAAGTACGACATGCTGGGCATTTGAAGTCTCCAAATTCAACTACCTTAACCGGAGCATCATCTTTACCTAAAGATTGTTGCGTAGAATAAGCAAACATCTCATTCCCTTTATCTTTTTTGTCATTTATGATGCTATACGCAATTGTTCCAATTACAATCAATACTGCGATAGAAAAAACTATACCAAGAGCCATGAGTTTATTTGATTTCATATACATTCCTCTTTAAATTCATATTCTGTATACAGCATTG
>NZ_VCDN01000544.1:0-318 GCF_033949405.1 Xenorhabdus santafensis
CAAAGGTGCATCAGCGATTAATTTCTATTTTAGAGGAGTTTTTAGAAGAGAAATCGATGTTAAATCGAGCTTTTTTAGCGAACCGATTACATGTATCAACGAAGACGATTCAAAAAGATATAAAATTATTAAATGATATATTGGAAGAAAACGGAGCGAAAATCGAATCGCAAAGAGGGACTGGGTACGAATTAGAAATTATACAAACGAAGAAATTTGAAGACTTTTGTGTGAGTCTATTTCAAAAACAGATGGAAAAGATCCCAACTTCTTATGAAGAAAGAATAGCGTACATTCTGCAGCGTGTTTTAATGATAG
>NZ_VCDN01000545.1:0-289 GCF_033949405.1 Xenorhabdus santafensis
ACTTTACTTCATTAAATATCTAATATGAGTAATCCGCTTACACATATTATTCTGATTGAAAACAGACTATAGGGGCTGAATATATGGAAAAGAAATTCATGCGAGAATCTAAAGCAATTAAGACAACACGTGTTTTTCCTAACGATTTAAATAATCACCAAACACTTTTTGGAGGGAAATTATTAGCAGAAATTGATAGTATTGCTTCAATTGCGGCTGCAAGACATAGTCGTAAACATTGCGTAACAGCATCTATTGATTCAGTTGATTTTTTAACTCCAATTCACCA
>NZ_VCDN01000546.1:0-248 GCF_033949405.1 Xenorhabdus santafensis
ATCTCATTGATGTCCAACCCATCCGTAGCAAAGAACAGATCGAAGATATGAAATGGGCTCTAAAACGTCATTGTTCCGAACGAGACTATATTCTTTTTCTTATTGGCATTCATACAGGATTACGTGTCAGCGATCTACTCCAACTTGAAACACAAACCATAGTAAAACTAAAACGAAAAAAGAGAAAAGAATTCAAAATCAAAGAGGGTAAAACAAAAAAAGAACGCATGATTAACCTTACTTCTATT
>NZ_VCDN01000547.1:0-293 GCF_033949405.1 Xenorhabdus santafensis
AACCTAATAATCTCATAGAATGAAAAACGCTTTCCTATATTTTTTGTTATATTACAGGATGTTAACGACTTATTACGAATGGTTTGTAATTGTGTGTTTTCCCCAAATCCGAAAAAATCTGTTGCTATAATGAGGACACGAAAACAAACGCAATGGAGGCTATCATGAAAAAATTAATTGGTATAGCAACAGCAGCAGTTTTTGGTCTTGGGATTTTCACATCATCTGCTAATGCAGAAACTGTTGTAACAACAGACGTACTAAACGTACGCGAAAACCCTACTACTGAATCA
>NZ_VCDN01000548.1:0-321 GCF_033949405.1 Xenorhabdus santafensis
CGACTATTTCGCCTTTCAACTTCTCAATAGTCAATTCTACTTGTTTTTCTTGCCGTTTTAATTTTCTCTCATCAGTCAAACGACCATCTTCATCAGTTTCAGCTATCAATTCTTCTACATCAGCTAAACTTTCAAACAAACCTTGATATTCCACATCAGAAAGTGATGGTTCACCATTTTTCCGCGCTAACCTTTCTTGCTCAATTTGATCTTGCAATCTAAATCTATGAAAAGTTAACTTCGGACGATCAACAGATGCAACTTTCAATTCTCCTGCCAACTCAATGTAACCACAATCAACAGATTCACTTTTTAAAACTT
>NZ_VCDN01000549.1:0-294 GCF_033949405.1 Xenorhabdus santafensis
AGATGCAAATCAAATTGAGGACATTTTACGTCAACTACAAAACTTACAAAATGAATTAAGAGGAGAATGGGAAGGACGTGCTTTTGAAGGTTTTGACCAACAGTTCAATCAATTAAAACCAAAAGTACAAAACTTCGCACAGCTATTACAAGAAATTAATATGCAGCTTAATAAAACTGCAGAGGCTGTTGCTTCTCATGATGAAGAATTATCACGTAATTTCGGTTTGAAATAAGAAATTGCTTTGCTCTATATAACAAGCATTTCAAATGAGCCATACAGCTTATATTGTAT